>JALSGU010000104.1 GCA_026982575.1 Paracoccaceae bacterium
GAAAGCGTGCCGCTGGCGCGGGCCAAGGTCAGGTAATTCAGGCCCACGTTAACCAAAAACCCCAACCGCGCGCGGATTTCTTTTAATATCGCCTCGGCAATCTGGTTTTTCTGATCGCCAAGCGATTTTGGAATGGCCTCTACCCAGTCCAGCGCCTCACTAATCGACATCTGCACCACCTGCCCCGCATGCAGCCCGGCGATTTTCACCGCCAGTGCCTCGGGTTTCAGGCGATAGCCATCACAGGCGTTGCAATGGCGGTTGTTCTGATAACGCTCAAATTCTTCGCGAATCCAGTTTGAATCGGTCTCGCGGTAACGGCGTTCCATATTGGGGATCACGCCTTCAAACGGGCGCTTTACCTCGTATACGCGCCCGCCCTCGTCATAACGAAACTTGATTTCCTCGCCTTGTGAACCATACAGCATAAGCTGTTGAATTTTTTCGGGTAATTCAGACCAAGGCAGGGATTTTTTGAATTTGAAATGTTTGGCGATTGCCTCGATGGTTTGGCGGAAATACGGCGATTTGCCTTTGGCCCATGGTGCCAGCGCGCCTTGATACAGAGACAAGGATTGATCCGGCACAATCAGACCTTCGTCAAAAAACAGCTCTACGCCCAGCCCGTCACAATCGGGGCAGGCCCCGAACGGCGCGTTAAAGCTGAACAGGCGCGGTTCGATTTCAGGGATGGTAAAACCGCTGACAGGGCACGCGTAATTTTCCGAAAAAATATGCCGCTCGGCATTTTCATCCGCAATTTCCAGCGCGGCGATGCCCTCGGCCAGATTAAGCGCGGTGCGCAGGCTGTCGGCAAGGCGTGTTTCCAGCCCCGGTTTAATCACCAGCCTATCCACCACCACATCGATATTATGGCGGAATTTCTTGTCCAGCTTGGGCGCCTCGTCCAGCTCGTGAAATTCACCGTTTACCTTGATGCGCTGAAAGCCCTGCTTTTCCAGCTCAGCGAAATATTTCGCATATTCGCCTTTGCGGTCGCGCACCACCGGGGCCAGCAAATAGGCGCGGGTGCCCTCTTCCATCAACATGATGCGATCGACCATTTCCGACACCTGCTGGGCCTCGATGGGCAGGCCGGTTGTGGGCGAATACGGCGTGCCGACACGGGCGAATAACAGCCGCAGATAATCGTAAATCTCGGTTACGGTGCCAACGGTGGAACGGGGGTTTTTGCTGGTGGTTTTTTGTTCAATCGAAATGGCGGGCGACAGGCCGGAAATATGGTCCATATCCGGTTTTTGCATCATGTCCAGAAATTGCCGCGCATAGGCCGACAAGCTTTCAACATAACGCCGCTGGCCCTCGGCATATATTGTGTCAAACGCAAGGCTGGATTTGCCAGAGCCGGACAGACCGGTAATGACCACCAGTTTATCGCGTGGAATATCCACATCGATGGATTTAAGGTTATGGGCACGCGCGCCCCGCACCTCTATGTTTTTGATTGCCATGCCGGTCTCCAAAATCTTAACCATCTATATGTGAACAAAAGGTAAACAAAGGCAAGCATCTTTTTTTGATCTTGCCTCTTGATTTTCACATTCAATATTTTATATATGACCCAACCAGAAATTCCTGAGGGGAAAAACCAATGAATATGCCATTTCAGCAATCGGCCCGCCCGATTGCACCACAAGACGCTGTTGCAAAAGTAGCTGCCGGCGACGCAATTTTAATCGATGTTCGCGATATCAACGAGCTGCAATCATCGGGCACAGCAGCGGGTGCGCTGCACATTCCGTTGATGATGATGCAAACCAAGGCTGATCCGCGCCACCCGGAATTCCATAGCGATCTGAAAACCGACAGGCCGGTTATTCTTTATTGTGCCTCGGGCGCACGTTCGGGCATGGCGGCGCAAGCGCTGATTTCCTTTGGCTTTTCCGAGGTCTATAACCTTGGCGGGCTGATGCACTGGCATCAGGGTGGCGGCGAGGTTGTGCGCGCCTAACGCTTGCAAAAATATATCGAAAAGGCCGGCCATTTTGCGCCGGCTTTTTTGATTCCGGCCATTAACCTAAAGTTGGTGGAAAGGTTGCCGGATGTTCGCTAAAGTCCCCGCAACCAGATTCGCGAAAAGGAAAAACCATGTCAGGCAGCGTAAACAAAGTCATCATTGTGGGCAACCTTGGGGCCGACCCCGAGATCCGCACTTTCAACAATGGCGGCAAAGTATGTAACCTTAGCGTTGCAACATCCGAACGCTGGCGCGATAAAAACACCGGTGAAAACCGCGAAAAAACCGAATGGCACCGTGTTGTGATTTTTTCCGAAGGTCTGGTTCGGGTTTGTGAGCAATACCTTAAAAAAGGTTCAACCATATATATCGAGGGCAAATTGCAGACCCGCAAATGGCAGGACCAATCCGGCAATGACCGTTATTCAACCGAGGTTGTCCTGCAAGGGTTTGACAGCAAACTGGTTATGCTGGGCGGTCGTAATGATGGCGGATCAGCAGGCGGATATGCCGGCGGCGGGCAATCCGGTGGCTATGGCGGCGATCAGGCTGGCGGGCCACAAGGTGGCAACCAGGGTGGCGGCAATCAAGGTGGCGGCAGCCAGGGTGGTGCCAGCAATCTGGATGATGAAATTCCGTTTTAGGCCCAATTTGGCGCCCCTTCCGGATCGGTGGGTGCAAGCACCCACCCTACGGCGTTTGGGCTTTTCTGGTGGCCAGCAGGATGCTTGTTTCGCTGCTGGTAACCCCGTCAAAACGCCGGATCTGGGCCAGAACCGCATCTAGTTCAGCCAGCGTTTCGGTGCCGATTTCAACCACCAGATCCCATTTTCCATTGGTGGTATGCACCGCCTGAACCGCGGCAATGCCCGATAAGCGCGCAACAATACGTTCGGTGCCGCGCCCCTCAATGCCGATCATCATCAAGCCGCGCACCGGCTGTTCGGCCACATCCGATTTGACAATCACCGTATAACCGATGATTTCTCCGGAACCTGTCAATTTGTCCAGCCGCGCGCGAATGGTGGCGCGCGACATCCCCATATCAGCCGACAATTCCGCATGGCTGGCACGACCATTACGGCGCAACAAGCCAATCAGCTTTTCGTCAATCTTATCCATAATGTGCAATCCTCATTAGCATTTCGGCGTATTTCGCAACATATTGCACAAAATTCAGGGTTTTATCCACCCGAAATATACAGTCCTGTATATAAAACGGAGACCCCCATGAACAAAAATTTCATCCTGATCGGCGCGCCGGTCGATAGCGGCGCCAGCCAGCCCGGCTGCCTGATGGGGCCGGATGCTTTTCGCACGGCTGGCCTGCTGGAAACATTACAAACCCTTGGGGATACTGCCACAGATACAGGCAACATCACCCCGCGCCCTTTGCTGAAACGCAGCCATAGCAACCCGTCCCTGCACCATCTGGCCGAGACCATCAGCTGGACCAAAGCCCTGTCAATTGCCGCAAAAAATGCCTGCAAGGA
>JALSGU010000105.1 GCA_026982575.1 Paracoccaceae bacterium
GCACCAATGCGCAAACCGGTTTTTTCCTGTGTGATGGTTTTCAGCGCGTCAAGCTGGTGCAAAAAGGCAACATTCGGAAATTCCCGCAGGGCTTTGGTGACTTGCAAACCAATATCGGTGGCACCGGCAATCAGGGTTGCATCGGGGTTTTTCGCATACCAATTGGCAAATGCATCCAGATCGGCTGGCAAATAGGCCCCATCGATATTTTCATTGGCTTCAAGGGCATTCAGCGCGCTGGCCTCATCAAAAAACGGTTCAGGTGCTGGTTGTTTTGCCGCGGCCTGCGCGGCGCGCTGGATGGGGGCATAGCCCGTGCAACGGCACAGGTTACCCGCCAGCACATCGTTATGGTCTTGGCGGCCCTGTTGGTGCGCTGCATAAAGCGACATGACAATCCCCGGCGTGCAAAACCCGCATTGGGATCCGTGATGTTCCACCATGGCCGATTGCACCGGATGCAGATCGCCGCCTTTTGAAATACCCTCAACCGTGGTCAGGGATTTGCCGTGCAGATGCGGCAAAAACAAAATACAGGCATTCACCGCGCGGTGGGTTAGATGCCCGTCTTCCAGCGCTGCTAGCGATACGGAGCAGGCGCCGCAATCCCCCTCGTTGCAGCCTTCTTTGGTGCCGGTCAGGTGGTTTTCCTCGCGCAGCCAGTCCAACACCGATTTGGTAGGATCGGGGTTTTCCAGCCGGATTTGCTTGCCATTCAACAGAAAATTTATCGTGCCCATCAGCTGCCCCTATAGGTCGAATACCCAAAGGCCGAAAGCAGCAGCGGAACATGATAATGTTTATCCTCGGCCATGCCAAAACGCAGCGGGATAAAGTTCAGGAATTTCGGGTCGGGCAGGTCTTGGCCGGTGGTCGCCAGATAAGCCCCCGCATGGAAAACCAGTTCATATTCGCCCAGTTGAAAGGCATCGCCCTCCAATATCGGTGCATCAATGCGCCCGTCGGCATTGGTGGTGACCTCTGCCAGTTTTTCGCGACCACCGGTCAGGCGATAGACCTCGATCTTTAATCCCGCTGCCGGATTTCCGGTGCCGGTATCAAGCACATGTGTTGTTAATTTTCCCATATTCGCCCCTTGTTTTTTTTGCAAAAGCCGGTTTGGAAACCCAAACCCGCCTTCGGGAATACTGGCAAATTTCACGCGGTTCCCCGCATTTTTTGATGCCAAACATATTCCGCGCATTATGGCCAAGCGGACCGGCCGACAGGAATTGGCGGATAAATCCGCCCGCACCAATCCGCTTAAGCCTAACGCAGTTTATGGATTTTGCAAATTATTTTTTGGGATCCGTTTTTGGGGGTGCATCTGCGCTTGATAAAATCTAGACTTTGCCAAAATCACCCCCAACCGACAGGGCTGTAAATGGGCAAAGATCCAAGATTTATCCATCTGCGCGTGCATTCGGCCTATTCCTTGCTGGAAGGCGCGATTGCCGTTAAAAAACTGCCCGCCATGTGTCTGGCGGATAATATGCCGGCGGTGGCGGTGACAGATACCGGCAATATGTTTGGCGCATTGGAATTTTCGGAAATTGCCAGCGATGCCGGTGTGCAGCCGATTATTGCTTGCCAGATGGATCTGGCTTATGCGGCCGCAACCCGGCCCGGCGAACAGGGGCCAAAACCGCTGCCGGTGGTATTATTGGCGCAAAATCGCGCGGGCTATGCCAATCTGATGAAGCTGAACAGCTGTTATTATATGGAATGCGGCGCAGATGCGCCCCATATTACTTTGGCCCATTTGGCGCAACATGCGGATGGTATAATTTGCTTAACCGGTGGCGCGCTAGGCCCGCTCGGAAAACTGTTGATTGACGGACAAGACGACAAGGCGCGGTTGTTGGCCGAGCATCTAAAGAGCCTGTTTGGCGACCGGCTTTATATTGAAATACAGCGCCACCCCGGCGATACAGACCGCCGCACAACCAAGGAAAACACCACTGAACCGGGGTTTTTGAAACTGGCTTACGGCTTGGAAATTCCGTTGGTGGCGACCAATGATGTGTATTTCCCCAAACCCGATATGTATGCGGCCCATGATGCGCTGATCTGCATTGCCGACGGGGCCTATGTTGATCAACAAGAACCCCGCCGTGTGTTGACGCCCGAACATTATTTCAAAACCCAAAGCCAAATGGTAACCCTGTTTGAAGACCTGCCCGAGGCCATTGAAAACACCGTTGAAATCGCGCGTCGCTGTGCGTTTCGCGCCCGCACCCACCCGCCGATATTGCCCAAATTCGCTGATGACGAGGTGGAAGAATTGCGCCGCCAAGCGCGCGAGGGGTTAAAAGCGCGACTGGCGGTAATTCCCCATGCGGTCAGCGAAAAGGAATATAACGAACGGCTCGATTTTGAATTGGGCATCATTGAGGGCATGGGCTTTCCGGGCTATTTTCTGATCGTTGCCGATTTTATCCATTGGGCCAAAGATCAGGGCATTCCCGTGGGGCCGGGGCGTGGTTCGGGCGCGGGGTCATTGGTGGCTTATGCGCTGACCATTACCGATCTTGACCCGCTGCGATATTCGTTGTTGTTTGAGCGGTTTTTGAACCCTGAACGGGTCTCCATGCCCGATTTTGACATCGATTTTTGCATGGACCGCCGCGAAGAAGTCATTACCTATGTGCAGGAAAAATACGGCCGTGACCGTGTGGCGCAGATTATCACCTTCGGGGCGTTGCTGTCCAAAGCCGCGATTCGCGATGTGGGGCGGGTGTTGCAAATGCCCTATATGCAGGTTGATCGTTTATCAAAACTGATCCCGCTGGACGGGGTTAAACCGCTGTCGATCAAAAAAGCACTGGTTGAAGAACCGCGCCTGCGCGAGGCGGGCGAGGAAGAAGAAGTCGTGGCGCGATTGCTGGATTATGCGGGGCAGCTTGAAGGCTTGCTGCGTAATGCATCCACCCACGCGGCGGGGGTTGTTATTGGGGATCGTCCCATTGACGAATTGGTGCCGATCTATAAAGACCCGCGATCCGATATGCCCGCCACGCAGTTCAACATGAAATGGGTCGAACCGGCGGGTTTGGTGAAATACGATTTTTTGGGGCTGAAAACCCTGACGGTAATTCAAGGCGCGATTGATCTGCTAAAGCCGCGCGGGATTAAGGTCGATATCGGGGCGATTCCGATTGATGACGCAAAAACCTATGAACTATATGCATCGGCCAAAACCGTGGGTGTGTTTCAGGTGGAATCCAGCGGCATGATGGATGCTTTGCGCCAGATGAAACCGACCTGCATTGAGGATATCGTGGCGCTGGTGGCCCTGTATCGACCCGGCCCGATGGAAAATATTCCGAAATTCTGCAAGGTCAAGAACGGGCTGGAAGAACGGGATCTGCTGCATCCCAGCATTGACCACCTGCTGGACGAAACCCAGGGCATTATTGTTTATCAGGAACAGGTGATGCAGATCGCGCAGGAAATGGC
>JALSGU010000106.1 GCA_026982575.1 Paracoccaceae bacterium
TAAGTCATTGATTTTATTTGGAGGCGAGTACCGGAATCGAACCGGTGTACACGGATTTGCAATCCGCTGCGTAACCACTCCGCCAACTCGCCTGCCTTGTGGGTGCCGATGATATAGCCTTGCGCGAAACAGGTGGCAAGGTGCAAATACCTTGGCTTTCAAAATGCAGTAACGCGCATTGAATTCTGGCCGCGCGCTGCTTATTCTTGGGACGAAACATTTGAAAGGGCAGTTATATGCTAAAAGGTTTAGGGCAATTTGGCGATATGGCCAAAATGATGAAACAAGCACAGCAAATGCAGGCCGATATGGCCGGTGTGCAGGATAAAATCGCGGATACCATCGTTGAGGGCGAATCCGGCGCGGGCATGGTAAAAGCCACCGCCAATGGCAAGGGAGAGCTGAAATCCCTGTCGATCGATCCCAGCCTGTTTAACCCCGATGATCGCGAGGTGGTTGAAGACCTGATTTTGGCCGCCATTAAGGACGTGCAAGCCAAAGCAGCCATAGCCGCTGCCGCTGAAATGGGCAAAATTACCGAAGGGCTGAACCTGCCCGAAGGTATGAAATTGCCGTTCTAGATGGCTGGCGGCGCAGAGGTTGAACGGCTGATTGATCTGATGGCGCGGCTGCCGGGGCTTGGGCCACGGTCGGCGCGCCGTGCTGTTTTAACCATGATCCGCAAGAAAACCAACATCATGGAACCCTTGGCGCGGGCCATGGTCGATGTGGTGCAAAATGTGCGTGAATGCAGCCAGTGCAGCAATATCACCACTGCTGAAATCTGTGAAATTTGCGCCAGCCCGAAACGCGACCAGACCGTGCTTTGCATTGTTGAAAATGTGGCGGATCTATGGGCGATGGAGCGGGCCTCGGTGTTTCGCGGGCGCTATTTTGTGCTGGGCGGGGTTTTGTCAGCGCTGGATGGTATTACGCCCGAGGAATTGCACATTCCGGCGCTGGCCCATCGGGTGAAATCCGAAAATATCACCGAGGTTATTCTGGCCCTGAACGCAACCATTGATGGCCAGACCACCGCCCATTATATCGCTGACCAGATCGAGGCACAGGGGGTTCGTATCACATCGCTGGCCCAAGGCGTGCCAATAGGCGGAGAGCTGGATTATCTGGATGACGGCACTATTACCGCTGCGCTGAACGCGCGCAAATCATTTTGATTTCAGCCGCTCGCGGCGCAGTTTTGTTTCGCGCTGGGCAATATATAGCGTGGCGCTGATGATAATAGCCGCGCCAATGATGGTCGGCATATCAGGGATTTCTGCATACATAAAATAGGCGGCTCCGGCGATAAAAACCAACCGCAAATAGGTGATGGGGGCCAGAATTCCGGCCTCGCCCAGCCGATAGGCCTCGATATCCGCATAGCCCCGCGCCGCACCCGCCACCACAATCACCGCCCCCGCGATCCATGCGCGCGTGGTTGATGGTGTTTCAAACACCGGCAGCGCAAAGGGCAGCATCACAATCGCGGTGATGACTACGGATGAAAAATAGGTTGAAAGCGCGCCGTCAGCCCGCGCCAGCCCGCGCGACATATTCAGCGCCAGCGCAAATAAAACCGAACTGCCTATGGCGGTCAGCATGGCGGGGTGCAACACGCCAAACCCGGGGCGCAAAATAATGATCGCGCCGATAAACCCCACCGCAATCGCGGCAATGCGGCGCGGCCCGACCTTTTCGCCGTGAATGGGAATGGCTAGTAATGTGGCCCAGATCGGGGCCAGAAAAAACAACACCGTAACCGTGGAAAGCGGCAGATTGCTGATCGAATAAAACCCGAGCTGGGTTGAAAAGGCAATCAAGGTGCCGCGCAGCAGGTGCAGCCACGGTTTGCTGAATTTTAGCTGCTTTCGCAGCTTTGCAAACAGGAGAAGCGCAATCACGATTAACATGGTTGAAACGCTGGCCCGTAAAAACACAATCATGCTGCTGCCAAGCTCTACCGAGATATCGCGCACCCCGATTGTCATGGCGCTGGAGGTCACCACCGAAAACAGAATCCACAATATGGCTGTGAAATTATCGGGGGATTCGGCAGGTTTTTGGCTGGAATTGGGCTGGGACGGCATATTTGATCCTTCAATCGCAACTGTTTTCGCAAGAACGGGCAAAGGTCAAGGGCTGCGGAAACTTGTCAAAGACATGCAGTAACATGAATATTTATCGAGTGAGGAAATGGCCAAAATTTTGGAATAACGCGCGTTAACAACAGGTTGCGGCATGGATATTTTGACCAGTTGGGCAAAAAATTTACCATTTATTCATAAAAATCGTTGACTTTGCGCCTCGGTATGCGTATCCAACATGCCAGATATGCAGAATTTGCACTACTTAAACGCCAGAAAATGGGCATATTGCACTGCACACCATATGAATTATAAGAAGGAGCGACGAGATGTTCGATTTCGTTGATTCAACCGCCTATGCCAATGATCAGGGCGCCCGCGCCCAGAAACTGTTTGCCGCCGTCGTGCTGGCAGCATTGGATGACGCGATTGCGGATGATAAAAAATACGGTAACGGCACCGAAGTAATTGCCCGGTGGGCACGTTCACGCGATGGTCGAGAGGTGCTGATGTGCGCCGGTATCGACCCCAATGAACGTTGTGTTTCGGGCATGATGTCTTTTGTCGGTCGCGGGGTTCGCACCAGCGTGGCGCTGTCGCGCGAAGAATCCGAGCGTCAGGCACAAGCCGCCGCTGCATAATAGTAGTAAATCTTTGGCAGGAGGGTCGGGATCGTGTGGGTACGATAATGCAGAATGGCTATGAAATTACGCAACTGGACCTGTCCCGCTTTAGTGCCGCCCCATGAACTCATTTAAGCGGCAATTCGTTCGAATGCCAAGCGCTGCCTGACAGTGGTTTGTGAAACAAACCATAAGAAGGAGCTTTTCCAGCCTAAAGCTGAGTGTCTGCGGCGGGGATTGTAAAAGCCGTTGATGTATTGGAATATGGCACCTTCAGCCTGCCGTCTGGTTTCCCATTTGTTACGCCATACCAGCTCTGCCTTGATGGATTTGAAAAACGTCTCGACCATTGAACTATCCACGGCCCGGCAGGGTATTGCGCAGCAATGCACGAGAGGGGTAACAATTCCCTTTCCCGCTCATTGATACCTTAAAGCCATACTTGGACATCGGACGTACCCGCCACGCACGAAACCCGCGAGATGTGACCTGCATAATACGACACAGAAACTCGACCGACCAAACATTAAATCATCGTGCTGGTGCTTTTGGCCCCACTTATTCAACGTTGAAAGCCCAACGCCCAAATCTGATGCAGCTTTAGGTCGCGTAAGCCCGCTGTTCTGTGCAATGCGCACCGCATCACGCCGAAACTTGTCTGTGTATCTTATTGCCATTTCTGATCTCCTTCACAGCAATTATTGCTCTAAAGAGACCGGAACTAAACCGGGACAAGACCTTTCGATG
>JALSGU010000107.1 GCA_026982575.1 Paracoccaceae bacterium
TTTTCACCAGCAATGCCACCGAAGCCGCCGCATTGGCGCTGAAAGGGCAGGGGTTTGCCAGTTCTGAAATGGAACATGATTGTGTGTTGGCTTGGACAACGCGCGGTGAATTGGCTGTTGGCCAAACTGCCTTGCAACAGGTTAACAGCGAAACAGGCGTTTTGATTGAACTGCCTGAAAATACCGGATTTTGCGATGCGGTTCAGGCCATTGGCAAAATCCCTTACGGGTTTGAGAATAGCGGCGCGCAGCGCGCTGTTATCTCGGCCCATAAATTTGGCGGACCAAAAGGCGCGGGGGCGCTTGTGGTTCGCAAAGGTGTTGAAGTTACCGCGCAGCTTAAGGGTGGCGGGCAAGAACAAGGTCGCAGATCCGGCACTGAAAACGTGATTGGCATTGCCGGAATGGGTGCGGCGGCAATGGCGGCGCAGCATGATCTGGATCGTGGCATCTGGGATCAGGTGGCCGAAATTCGCGATGCATTCGAGGACCGGATATTGAACGAGGCACCGGATGTGATTATCTTTGGTAAGGATGTGGCGCGCTTGCCAAATACAAGCTATTTCGCGGTCAAAGGCTGGAGGGGCGAAACCCAAGTCATGCAGATGGACCTTGCGGGATATGCTGTTTCGGCAGGATCAGCCTGTAGCAGCGGCAAAACCAAGGCTTCGCGCACGCTTATGGCCATGGGGTTTGACGATCTTACGGCTGCGTCCGCATTGCGGGTCAGCATTGGGCCAAGCACCACAAAACAGGATTTAGACGGATTTGCCACAGCGTGGCTTAATGAATACCGGCGCTTTAAAGCGCGGGCAGCATAAGGGGAATACCATGTCCAAAATGGATGATGTCGCAAAAGAAGGCGTTGATGCAGAAACCGTTCAGGCGGTCAAAACTGTTGGCGAGAAATACAAATACGGTTTTGCCACCGATATCGAAATGGAATACGCCCCCAAAGGCGTAAATGAAGATATCGTGCGGCTGATCTCGGAAAAAAACGAGGAACCGGAATGGATGCTGGAATGGCGCCTTGACGCGTTTCGCCGTTGGGAAAAGCTGGTGGAACCCGAATGGGCCATGGTCAATTACCCCGAGATCGATTTTCAGGATATCTATTATTACGCCCGCCCCAAATCCATGATCGAAAAGCCTAAATCACTGGATGACGTAGACCCGAAACTGCTGGAAACCTATAAAAAACTGGGCATTCCGCTGCACGAACAGGCGTTGCTGGCTGGCGTCGAAGGCGCGGTCGAACAGCGCAAAGTTGCCGTGGATGCGGTTTTTGACAGTGTTTCGGTTGGCACCACATTCAAGGACGAACTGGCCAAAGCCGGTGTGATTTTCTGTTCAATATCCGAGGCCATCAAAGACCATCCCGAGCTGGTGAAAAAATATCTGGGCACCGTGGTGCCGCCATCCGACAATTATTATGCCACGTTGAATTGTGCTGTGTTTTCAGATGGTTCATTCGTTTACATCCCCGAGGGCGTCAAATGCCCGATGGAATTATCGACTTATTTTCGCATCAACGCCGAAAACACCGGCCAGTTTGAACGCACGCTTATAATTGCCGAAAAAGGCTCTCAGGTTTCCTATCTGGAGGGCTGCACCGCCCCGATGCGCGACGAAAACCAGCTGCACGCAGCGGTGGTTGAAATTGTCATTCAGGAAGACGCGGATGTTAAATATTCAACCGTGCAAAACTGGTATCCCGGTGATGAAAACGGGGTTGGCGGCATTTATAATTTCGTGACCAAACGTGCCGACTGCCGTGGCGATCGTGCCAAGGTGATGTGGACCCAAGTTGAAACCGGATCAGCCGTAACATGGAAATACCCGAGCTGCATTTTGCGCGGTGACGATTCACAGGGCGAGTTTTATTCCATCGCCATCACCAACAACATGCAACAGGCCGATACCGGCACTAAAATGATCCACCTGGGCAAACGCACCAAATCGCGGATTGTCTCTAAGGGCATTTCTGCGGGCAAAGCCCAAAACACCTATCGCGGCTTGGTTTCCATCCATCCAAAGGCAACCGGCAGCCGCAATTATACCCAATGCGACAGCTTATTGATTGGTGATAAATGCGGCGCGCACACGGTGCCCTATATGGAATGTCGTAACAATTCCAGCAGGATAGAACACGAAGCGACCACCAGCAAGGTTGACGACGAACAGCTTTTCTATTGCCGCCAGCGCGGCATGGGCGAGGAAGAGGCCGTGGCCTTGATTGTCAATGGGTTTGCCAAAGAAGTGCTGCAATCCCTGCCAATGGAATTCGCGATGGAAGCGCAGAAACTGGTGGCAATAAGTCTTGAGGGGAGTGTGGGGTAGGATGTTGAAGTCTGAGTTAATATTGATGCTGGAAACTGAAGAAAACGACCGTCATGCCCGCGCTCGACGCGGGTATCCAGTGCGATTGCTGGATGCCAAGCTCAAGCCTTGGCATGACGATAACATCGCCTTGGCATGACAAGATAAGTGGCTGTTGAAGTAAACAGAAGGACGGGCAAAGATGAAAACCATGTGGGTTTATATCCTCGCCAGCAAACGGAACGGGACAATTTATACAGGGGTGACAAATGATCTGGTGCGGCGCGTTTATGAACATCGAACCCACGCAATTAAAGGGTTCACACAGAAATATAACGTGACGATGTTGATGCATTTTGAACAATTTGACGACCCGGAAAACGCGATTAAACGTGAGAAAAATATTAAAGGCTGGCCACGAAAATGGAAGCTGGAATTGATAGAGAAAGAAAACCCGCAATGGCTGGATTTATGGCCTGAAATAGTGAAATGACCAACACCCTGTCTTACCTGCGTCTGATGCGGGTATCCAAAGGGTTTGAAATATCGGAATGGATGCCAAGATCAAGTCTTGGCATGACAAATGAAAAATGAAAGAGACGCAAAATGCTAAAAATTACAAACCTGAAAGCCTCGCTTGAAGACGAAGACAAACAAATCCTGAAGGGTGTAAACCTGACCATCAATGCCGGCGAGGTCCACGCGATTATGGGGCCAAATGGGTCTGGCAAATCAACCACGTCTTATGTGGTATCCGGCAAGGGTGGTTATGTGGTTGACGAAGGATCAGTCACGCTTGATGGCCAAGACCTGCTGGAAATGGAACCCGATGAGCGCGCCGCTGCGGGCTTGTTTTTGGCGTTTCAATACCCCGTGGAAATCCCCGGTGTGGGCAATATGACGTTTTTGCGCACCGCCGTGAACAGCCAGCGCAAGGCGCGCGGCGAGGAAGAATTAAACGCCGCCGCGTTTCTTAAACTGGTGCGTGAAAAAGCCAAGGCACTGAAAATTGACGCCGAAATGCTGAAACGCCCGGTGAATGTCGGGTTTTCTGGCGGCGAGAAAAAACGCAATGAAATTCTGCAAATGGCCATGCTGGAACCCAAAATGTGTATCTTGGATGAAACCGATTC
>JALSGU010000108.1 GCA_026982575.1 Paracoccaceae bacterium
TTGGCCCGAAAGGCGCGTTGATGTTTGAAAATCTATCCGATCGTTTAGGCGGCGTTTTTGACAAGCTTACCAAACAGGGCGCGCTGTCGGATGCCGATGTTTCCACAGCCCTGCGCGAGGTCCGCGTTGCTTTGCTGGAGGCCGATGTTTCCCTGCCTGTCGCGCGTGATTTTGTCAAAGCTGTGCAGGAAAAAGCCACCGGACAACAGGTTACCAAATCTATTACCCCCGGTCAGCAGGTTGTTAAAATTGTTAATGACGAGTTGGCGGCAATGCTGGGCAGCGATGATCCAAAAGCCGGTGATCTGAAAATTGACAATCCGCCAGCGCCGATTCTAATGGTGGGTTTGCAGGGGTCTGGTAAAACCACCACCACCGCCAAGCTGGCAAAACGGCTAAAGGAAAAAGAAAATAAACGGGTGCTGATGGCCAGCCTCGATATTTACCGCCCTGCCGCGATGCACCAATTGGCGGTGCTTGGCACTCAAATTGGCGTCGATACCCTGCCGATTGTTGAGGGTCAAACCGCTGTGCAAATCGCCAAGCGCGCCAAACAACAGGCCACCTTGGGCGGTTATGATGTTTATATGCTGGATACCGCGGGGCGTTTGTCAATTGATGACACCCTGATGGCCGAGGTCGAGGCCGTGCGCGAGGCCACCAAACCCCGCGAAACATTGCTGGTGGTCGATGGCCTGACCGGCCAGGATGCAGTGCATACGGCTGAAAATTTTGATGGCCGTATCGGTATTTCCGGTGTGGTGCTTACCCGAATGGATGGCGACGGGCGCGGTGGTGCGGCGCTGTCAATGCGCGCCATCACTGGCAAGCCAATCAAATTTGTTGGTCTTGGCGAAAAAATGGACGCGCTGGAACAGTTTGACCCCAGCCGCGTTGCCGGCCGCATTCTTGGCATGGGTGATATTGTCGGGCTGGTTGAAAAGGCCCAGGAAACCATAGAGGCCGAACAGGCCGAACGCATGATGAAGCGGTTTCAAAAAGGTATGTTCAACATGAACGACCTGAAATCGCAGCTGGAACAGATGCAAAAAATGGGCGGTATGGAAGGCCTGATGGGCATGATGCCGGGCATGGGCAAGATGAAAAAACAAATGGATGCGGCCGGTATGGATGATCGTGTGATTACGCGGCAAATCGCGCTGATTCAATCGATGACCAAACGCGAGCGCGCCAACCCCAAATTGCTGCAAGCCAGCCGTAAGAAACGCATTGCCAAGGGTTCAGGCATGGAGGTCTCGGACCTCAATAAATTGCTGAAAATGCAACGCCAGATGGGCGATATGATGAAAAAGATGGGCAAAATGGGCAAAAAAGGCATGATGCGCCAAGGCATGGGTGCCTTGATGGGCAAAGGTGCCGGTTCTGCGCAACAAGGCATGCCGGGCGTGCCCACAGGTGGAGTGCCAGATTTTGGCGCAGGCGGTGGGTTGCCGTCTGATCTTAGCGGGTTCGGGAAAAAGAAATGACCCCCGATCAAACCCGCGCCGCTGAAATCTTGAAGGGTCACCGCGAAAGCATTGACCGGCTCGATTCGATCCTTGTTTACACATTGGGAGAGCGGTTCAAACATACCCAAGCGGTGGGCGTCTTAAAAGCGGAACACGACTTGCCCGCCTCTGACCCTGCCCGCGAAGCCAAGCAAATTGCACGGTTGGAAGAATTGGCCGGCAAGGCTGATCTTGACCCAGAATTTGCCAAGAAATTCCTGAACTTCGTTATATCCGAGGTCATCAGGCATCACGAGAATACTAAAAACAACACATAGGCGGAAACCCCGTCACCTTAAGGAGAATACAATATGTCTACTAAAATTCGTTTGGCCCGTGGCGGCTCCAAGAAACGCCCGTTTTATCGCATTGTTGTGGCTGACAGCCGCATGCCGCGCGATGGGCGTTTCATTGAAAAAATCGGCACCTATAACCCGTTGCTGCCAAAAGACAGCGAAGAACGCGTAAAGATCGACCTTGATCGGGTAAAGCACTGGATGGACCAAGGCGCCGAAGTAACCGACCGCGTTTCGCGTTTTCTTGAGGCCGCTGGCGTGATCGAGAAAAAATCCCGCAACAACCCCAAAAAGGGCGCACCGCACAAAGCTGCGGTGGAACGCGCTGCTGAAAAAGCCGAAAAAGCAACCGCTGCTGCTGAGGCCGCTGCGGCACCAGCCGAAGTTGTTGAAGAAGCTGCCGCTGAATAATCTGCGGTAATTCAAAAATTAACGGCCTCTGATCCTTCAGGGGCCGTTTTTTGTTTTCATTTGGCCAAATTCGACCTATTTGATGCATATGAAACAATTTCCCGATGAATTTTGCGACCAACTGCATGATTTAATGCGCTGGCGGCGCGATGTGCGGCATTTCCATGCTGACCGGCCGGTAACGGACGACTTGTTGGAAAAAGTGCTGGAAGCCATAAGGCTGGCGCCCTCGGTCGGGTTGTCGGAGCCTTGGCGGATTATTTCGGTTAAATCCGGTGCGGCGCGGCAAAAGGCATTGAAAAACTTTCAAACCGCCAATGCGGATGCGTTAAAAGGCTATTCCGGTGATCGGGCGCAGAAATATGCAGGGCTGAAACTGTCGGGTATGGTTGATGCGCCGGTGCAGCTGGCGGTTTTTTGTGATGACGGCACCGACAAAGGTGCCGGTTTGGGCGCAGGCACCATGCCCGAGGCGCGGCGATATTCAGTGGTTTCGGCGGTGATGAATTTCTGGCTGGCGGCACGGGCGCACGGGCTGGGCGTTGGCTGGGTTTCGATTATTGACCCAGCACAAATGGCCGTTGATCTAGATGTGCCTGAAAGCTGGGCTTTGGTGGCGTATTTATGTGTCGGCTGGCCAATTGAAACCAGCGAAACGCCAGAGCTTGAAAAGGTCAATTGGGAAAAAAGAGACCCGCTTTTGGCAGAAATACAGGAAAGATAACATGGCAAAACCTGATTTGATATGTGTGGGCGCGGTTTCCGGCGCTTTTGGGGTGCGCGGTGAAGTGCGGATAAAATCCTTTTGTGCTGACCCTGCCGCGATTGCGGATTATAGCCCGCTTTTTACTCAAAATGGTAAAAACAGCTATGAAATGGAAATCACCCGCACGGTAAAAGGCGGTTTTGCCGCAAAACTCGGGGATTTGACCAATAAAGAAGACGCGGACGCCATGCGCGGCACCCGGCTTTATGCCAGACGTGATGATCTGCCAAACCTGCCCGATGATGAATTTTACCATGCTGATCTGATCGGGTTGGAGGTGGTGGATACCGGCGGTATCGCCTGTGGCAAGGTAACAGCCGTGCATGACCACGGCGCGGGGGATATTCTGGAAATCTCCAGTTCAAATCTGAAAGAACCCGCACTTTTGCCATTTACCCGCGATGCGGTGCCAACCGTTGATCTGGCAGCAAAACGTATTGTCATTGACCCGCCAGAGGGCTTGTTT
>JALSGU010000109.1 GCA_026982575.1 Paracoccaceae bacterium
GGCGCTTGGGGCCTTGGCTGGGAAGTCTGGTGTGATGGTATGGAAGTATCGCAATTCACCTATTTTCAGCAAGTTGCGGGCTATGATTGCAAACCGGTTAGTGGTGAGCTGACCTATGGGTTGGAGCGCTTGGCCATGTACGTGCTGGGCATTGACCATGTGATGGACATGCCGTTCAACGATCCAAAATCGCCCATTCCGCTAACCTATGGCGATGTTTTCAAACAGACCGAACAAGAATATTCGCGCTGGAATTTTGATGTGGCCGATACCGAAATGCTGTTGCAGCACTTCAAGGATGCCGAGGCTGAATGCGCGCGCATACTGGACCAGCCCGCCAAAGACCCGAAAACCGGCCATAACATCATCATGGCCCATCCGGCCTATGATCAGGCCATCAAGGCCAGCCATGTGTTTAACCTGCTGGATGCGCGCGGTGTCATTTCGGTGACCGAACGCCAAGCCTATATCGGGCGGGTGCGGGCTTTGACCAAGGCTTGTGCCGATGCGTTTATGCAAACAAAAGCAGCAGGTGTTATCTAATGGAAGTTATATCCATCGTGCCTATTTTTACTATTTTATCCAGCGGAATTGCCCTGCCGCCGCCTGTTGTGCAAGCCCTGATGACCCTTTTTGTGATGGGAACCTGAAATGAACGGTAAAAAATTGCTTATTGGTATGGGAGTTTTCCTTGCCGTCTTTACTGCGGCTTTATACCTGACCCAGATTTACGGGTTTTATCAAAAGGTTAACGATCTGCCCTCCATCACGGTAGAGGGTCGCGAAGTTGCAGTTAGCAATTATGTGGGTCTTGATGCGGAAAGTTCCGGTTTGAAACTGCGCGGCTGTTTCAACGTTGATCCAGCAGATTTTGAAGGCGTAACATTGTTTGAAAATGCAGTGCCGCTGGGCACGCCAAAATGGTTTGATTGTTATGACCCTGCACAAATTCATGCGGATATACTAAGCGGCGCATCGACTGCCTATTCGGTTGCGGTGAATGAACTGGATGGTCTGGACCGTGTTGTTGTGGTTTACCCCGATGGCCGCGCGTATCAATGGCGCCAGCTTAACGACAAATATCAGGAATAAACATGGCCGACTTGCTGCTAGAACTGTTTTCCGAGGAAATTCCGGCGCGCATGCAAAAACGCGCTGCTGGGGATTTGAAAAAGCTGGTTACCGGCGGCATGGCCGATGCGGGGGTTACGTATGAATCCGCCGCTGCATTTGTAACGCCTCGGCGGCTGGTTTTATCGGTAACGGGGGTGGTGGACGCATCCCCCACCCTACGGGAGGAACGGCGTGGGCCAAAGCTTGGCGCGCCCGAAAAAGCCGTTGAGGGGTTTTTGCGTGGCGCAGGCGTTTCGCGTGATGATCTGACGGTGATGAATACCCCCAAGGGTGATTTTCATATGGCGGTTATTGAAACCGCTGGCCGCAAATCGGTCGATATAATTTCCGAGGTGGTGGATACGACTATCCGCAAATTCCCTTGGCCAAAATCCATGCGCTGGGGCGATGGCAGCCTGCGCTGGGTGCGGCCTTTGCATTCGATATTGTGTATTTTTGGCGATGAAGCCGAAATTGTGCCAATTGATATTGACGGAATTATCGCGGGCAACAGCACCGAGGGGCACCGGTTTATGGGCTCGGGGCGGTTTACCGTTTCCGGTTTTGAAGATTACGAGGCTAAGCTGAAAAGCAATTTTGTGATGCTTGATCCGGCGGAGCGCGCCGATAAAATCTGGTCTGATGCCACCAATGCCGCCTTTGCGCTGGGCATGGAAGTCGTTGAGGATCGCGCGCTTTTGCACGAGGTCGCGGGGCTGGTTGAATGGCCGGTGGTGTTGCTGGGCGATATTGCCGATGATTTTCTGGAATTACCGCCCGAGGTGCTGACCGCATCAATGCGCGAACACCAGAAATTTTTCTCGGTGCGAAACCCCAAAACCGGACGGGTTGAAAAGTTTATCACCGTGGCCAATCGCGAAACGGCGGATGATGGCGCAACAATTCTGGCTGGCAACCAAAAGGTTTTGTTTGCGCGGCTGTCAGACGCCAAATTCTTTTGGGAAAATGATTTGCGGGTGCCGCTGGCAGATATGGCGGCAAAACTGGAA
>JALSGU010000110.1 GCA_026982575.1 Paracoccaceae bacterium
TAAATACCGACGATGGCACCAACCTGTTGCAGGGCTATAAACGCGCCGCCAATATTCTGAAGGCCGAGGAGAAAAAAGACGGGGTGGCCTATGAGGGCGAACCGGAAATTCGTTTTGCCGAAGCCGATGTAGAACGTGATTTGTTCACAGCGCTTGCAGCAGGGGGCGGCGCGATCGAAACGGCCATCGAGGCTGAGGATTTTGCAGCAGCAATGGCCGCGCTTGCGCTGCTTCGCCAGCCTATCGATGCGTTTTTTGACGGCGTTCAGGTCAATTCCGACAGCGCAATCGTGCGGCGAAACCGGCTGTGCCTGCTTAACCAAATTCGTGAAACCATGCACCGCGTTGCGAAATTTGCCAAAATTGCCGGATAGCGGCAATTCTAGCGATTGCCAAACCGGCATTCAGCCCTATGCTGCACTGCAACCAAGCTGTGGAGCCAAGCCTTGAACCCCTTTTGCGCCATCCATTCCGAAACACCGCTAAACGCAGCCGAATTTGGCGCGCGCGGGGTGCGGTTATCACAATTGGCATTGCTGGGCCTGCCGGTGCCAGAGGGCATAATCCTATCAACCGCAACCGTGCAGGCCGTGTTGGCCAAAAACATGCCCGAACTGCCCGACACGTTGAATGATGGCCTGCTTTCGGTGCGCGCCTCTCCGCAAGAACCGGAATGGGGTGGGCCGACCGCCATATTGAATATCGGAATTTGTGATGCCGCATTGCCTGATCTGATCAAAAAGGTTGGTGAAACAGGGGCATACACCCTGTATCGCCGGTTTATCCACAGTTTTGCCAGCAATGTTATGGGCGTAGATCCCGAAGCATTTGAGGGCAATCAAGGCGATGATGCCAGCCGCATTGCCCATTGCAAAGCCATGTATCTGGCCGAAACCGACACTGAATTCCCCCAGGATCCGGCTGAACAATTACAGCTTGCCTTGTTGCATATGGCCAAGGCATGGAACCGCCCCAGCGCGCGGATATTGCGCGGGGCCAAGGGCGCGCCAAAAGACGCCGGTGTGGCGCTGATTATCCAGCGCATGGCCTTGGGAATAGGGCAGGGCGTTTGCGGATCTGGCGTGGTGCAAATGGTGGATGATACCACTGGCGTAGCAAAAATACGGGGCCGGTATTTGCCGCAATCCCAAGGGCAGGATGCCCTGATCGGGGCGCGCAAACCCATGGCCATTACCGGCGAGGGCTCGCT
>JALSGU010000111.1 GCA_026982575.1 Paracoccaceae bacterium
ATAGTCGCCCGTTTATTATTGACGGCTGCCGGTTTGCCGAAAACGCCTATTTTATCAAACTGCGTGAACCCGGCCAGCAGGATCGCAACATCGCCGATATTGTTCGTGATTGTTTTTCGGTGGCCGATGGCATGACCATGAGCGCCAAAAAAGACGGGTTTGCCAATATCGGCGGCTGGCTGGCCTTGAACGATGCAGATATGGCTGAACAGGCCCGCAACAAGCTGATTCAAACCGAGGGCTTTCCAACCTATGGCGGCCTTGCGGGCCGTGATCTGGAGGCCATCGCCCAAGGGTTAACCGAGATCATCGATGATGATTATTTGCGATACCGCATCCGCACCAATGAATACATCGTGGAGCGGTTGGACAAGATGGGCATTCCGGTGGTGAAACCCGCCGGTGGCCATGCGGTGTTTGTCGATGCGCGGCAATGGCTGTCAAATATCCCGCCTTTGCAATACCCCGGGCAGGCGGTTGCGGTGGGGCTGTTTGAAATTGCGGGCATTCGCAGTTGCGAAATCGGCACGGTGATGTTTGGCCGCCAGCCCGATGGCAGCGAAATACCTGCCGCCATGGATCTGGTGCGTCTGGCAATGCCGCGCCGCACCTATACGCAATCGCACGCCGATTATATTGTCGAGGCATTTGGTGAGTTGCAGGAGATCAAAGGCACGCTGACGGGCTATCGCATTGTAAAAGAACCAAAAATAATGCGCCATTTCACCAGCCATTTTGAAAAGCTGGGATAGGTTTTGGTGGCGGCGGGGAACCCCTCGCCGCCATATTTATGTTGCCTCGAACGTGACAATATCGATCTCGCCCTCAAGGGTGCGATGCACGGGGCATTTATCGGCGATCTCCATCAGACGGCGGCGCTGGTCGGTATCAAGATCGCCTTGCAGGGTTATTATCCGCTTGAACTGGTCAACCTTGCCATTTTCGGTTTCGCAATGTTCACAATCTGCGGCATGGATTTTGTCATGGGTTATGTCCACCGAAACATGTTCCAGCGGCCATTTTTTGCGCTGTGCATACATGCGGATGGTCATGCTGGTGCAAGCGCCCAAGCCGGCTGAAACCAGTTGATAGGGGGTAAATCCTGTATCTGTGCCGCCAAAAGATAATGGTTCATCTGCAATAATATGGTGTTTTGGTCCGGCGGCGATGTCTTGACGGAACCCGTCAGGCGAAACTTCGTCAACCCGCACGATGCCTTCGGGGGCGCCAATGGGGGCGGCGGGTTTGGGCAGATCAAGATATCGCGCGGCCCATGTTGCAATTACATCAGCCGCATATTCGGCGTCCTCGGCCCGGGTAATCAGGTGATCGGCATTGTCCAATGTCACAAAGCTTTTGGGGTGTTTGGCAGCCATGAATATTTCAGCGGCGTTATCAATGGATACGGTTTTATCCAGCGGTGCGTGTAAAACCAGCAATGCCTTTTGCATGGTTCTAATCGCGGGCAGCAACTTTGCGCTGGAAATATCGTCAATAAATGCCTGCCGGATTTCGAACTCACGCCCCGCAAGGCTGACCTTTGCAGCGCCGTTTTGCTTGATTTCATCAAGTTTGCAGGCAAAATTGGCGGTAACATGGGCAGGGTCCGACGGGGCAGCAAGGCTAACCACAGCCTTGACATCGGGCAAATCACCGGCGGCTTTCAGCACTGCCGCCCCGCCCAGCGAATGCCCCACCAACAAGGATACCGGGTGGCCGGTTTTGCCCATATGCAAGGCTGCCAGACGAATATCCTCAACGTTGGAGGAAAAGCCGGTATTGCTGAATTCACCGCCTGACAGGCCCAATCCGGTAAAATCAAACCGCAACACCGCAATGCCTGCCGAGGCAAGGCGTTTGGATATGCGTTTGGCCGCAAAAATATCCTTGGAGCAGGTGAAGCAATGGGCAAAAACAGCCGTGGCCAGAATTGGCCCGTTCGGGGTATCAAACCGCGCAGCAAGCTGTTCGCCGGAATGCCCCGTAAATGTGATTTTCTTGCTTGGCATGGCAGGTTCCTTTTTGGTTATCTGTAACCTAGCGTGAAACCTGCGGTTCTCAATATGTGTTATGTCAAAATTACGCAAAAGTGACCTGTAAAACCGCATATTGGCCTGCGGCAATCTTGCCTACTGGTGGTAAGCATTGGCATCCCTATATGTCCTGTAAGCGGATCTGACACATCCCGAAACAAACCAATTACAAGGAAATCAAAATGACTTTACGACTAGGCGATACCGCCCCGAATTTTACCGTTGCCACCACCAAAGGCGACATCAATCTGCACGAGTGGAGCGGCGATGCGTGGGTGTTCTTTTTCAGCCATCCGGCTGATTTCACCCCGATTTGCACCACCGAAATGGGCATGACCGCAAAACACGCCAGTGATTTTGCCGCGCGCAATGTCAAACCGTTGGGCTTGTCCACCGATACGGTCGAGGAACATAACACATGGATTTCCGATGTGAACGAAACCCAGGGTGTCGATCTGCAATTCCCGATCGTAGCAGACCCTGATCTGGCGGTGGCCAAGCTTTATGACATGATCCATCCAAAAGCCAGCGACACCGCGGCGGTGCGTTCGGTGTTTATCATTGATCCCGACAATAAAATCCGCCTGACCATGACCTATCCGATGAATGTAGGCCGCAATTTTGATGAAATCCTGCGGGTGATTGACGCATTGCAGATTGCCGACGAAAAAACCGTAGCGCTGCCCGCCAATTGGCGCCCGGGCGACGAGGTGATCATTCCGCTTTCGGTCAGCACCGAAGATGCGCAGGCGAAATATCCTGACCTGAAGGTTATGAAACCGTATTTGCGGGTAACAAAGCTGGATTGATATAAAATCGCCTCTCCGGTAATTCGGAGGGGCAACCCTTTAAGTGCCATTGAGGTTTCACCCTAAAGTTGCTAAAAGCGTGTTTTTAGCAAGGGTAACTTTAATGACAAAGTATTTTGTAGGTATTTTATTGGCTGTTTCAGCCTGTTCACCCGATTTTGCGCCGTCTTCAGCCGCATCGGACGGGCTAATTGCTGAGCCGGGTGCCCAACCTGTTGCATTCTTTGCCGAAAGTGAGGGCGTATCCATCGCTGCCCAATGTTCGGTTGGCGGTCCTGCTGTTAATCTCAGCTTTACCACCCCGGCAACCATAGCCATTCCTTTTGACGGCGATCGGGCCATGACCTCGATTATTGAATGTAAATATAACGGACAAACCCTGTCAACCGAGACCCCGCCAAACACCCAAACGGAGATCATTCAGGTAGATTTCAGCAATTCACGCGCTGAATTCTGGTTTAAGCGGAGTAATGGCGGCGTGTTGTATTATACACGCGGCAATCTGGTGATTACAGTTAGCGGCGCTCCGGGGCCATGAGTGGTGGATGCCGCTCCTGACCCTAGGTTTGGTTGCGCCCA
>JALSGU010000112.1 GCA_026982575.1 Paracoccaceae bacterium
GTAATCGTTTCCGAAGTTGTCGCCTGACGCGCGACCTCGACCCGCACGGGGTTGTGCAGGAATTCTTCGGTGATGCGGGTGATTTCAGGTGCCATCGTGGCCGAGAAAAACAAGGTCTGGCGGGTGAAAGGCGTCAGCTTGAAGATGCGTTCGATATCGGGAATAAAGCCCATATCCAGCATGCGATCAGCCTCGTCTACTACCATAATTTGCACATTGGTCAGCATCAGTTTGCCGCGTTCAAAATGGTCAAGCAAACGGCCTGGTGTCGCGATTAAAACATCAACGCCGCGGTCGATCAGGCGGTCTTGATCCTTAAACGAAACGCCGCCAATCAGCAGGGCTTTGCTTAATCTATGATATTTCGAATAATTATCGAAATTTTCAGCCACTTGCGCTGCCAGCTCGCGGGTCGGGCATAATATCAGGCTGCGCGGCATGCGTGCGCGGGCGCGGCCTTTGGCCAGAATACTGATCAGGGGCAGGGTAAAAGATGCGGTTTTACCGGTGCCGGTCTGGGCTATGCCCAGAACATCGCGGCCTTGCAAAGCATGGGGGATTGCTTCGGCCTGAATGGGGGTAGGGGTTTCATAGCCGGTATCGACTATTGCTTTGAGAACCTTTGGATCAAGGTCCAGATCACTGAATTTTGTCATGTTTTTCCGTTTACTGCGGTCAAAAATATGCCGCAATGATAACGCGGCGTCGGCAACCGTATTGTTGCCACTCATCTTGGGGCTTTGTTAGCGATTTACCTGACATAGGTCAATCTCCGTTGCGAAAAAGAATGTTATTCCGCTTTTCTCGGGGTGAATTGCCGCTTATATCTGGCATGGAAAACAAGGAATGGGCAATATGTCGGAAAAAGAACACAAAATCTATCGCGGGTTGGAATATCTGAAGGTGACTTCGGTGCGCCACTGGACCGATAAAACATTTTCCTTCACCTGCGAGCGCCCCGATTCTTTTCGGTTCAGGTCTGGCGAATTTGCCATGATCGGCCTGCCTAATGGCGACAAAGCCCTGACGCGGGCCTATTCCATCGCCAGCCCCAATTGGCACGAAGAACTGGAATTTTATTCGATCAAAGTGCCCGACGGCCCCCTGACCAGCCGTTTGCAGCATCTAAAAGTCGGGGATCATATCTTGATCCGGCCTAAACCGGTGGGCACCTTGGTGCATGATGCGCTTACGGCCGGAAAACGGCTTATTCTGTTCTCAACCGGAACAGGCATTGCGCCTTTTGCCAGCACCATCCGTGACCCCGAAACCTATGATAAATTTGAAGAAATCATCCTGACCCAGACCTGTCGTGATGTCGCAGAGCTGGAATACGGCAAACACCTGATGGCTGAAATAGCCTCGGACGAGCTGTTGCAGGAACTGGTCGGTGACAAGCTGCGTTTTATCTGCACCACCACCCGCGAAAAAAGTGAATCCATGGGTCGCATGACCGACTGGCTGAAAGACGGGCGTTTTGCCGCCGCAACCGGCGCGGCCCTAAACCCCGAAACCGACCGCGTGATGATTTGCGGATCAATGGAAATG
Organism: Paracoccaceae bacterium; assembly: GCA_026982575.1. GTDB lineage: Bacteria > Pseudomonadota > Alphaproteobacteria > Rhodobacterales > Rhodobacteraceae > UBA3077. The sequence goes on from JALSGU010000112.1 coordinate 1,549, forward strand.
CTGAAGGAACACAAGGAAATTTGCGAAGCCGCCGGCATGGTTGAGGGCTCAAATTCCGAACCGGGTGATTTTGTGATCGAAAAAGCCTTTGTGGATTAGCCGTTTATCTCGATATCAAGTGCTGTGCGCTCGGCCTGTGCGGCGCGTTCCTGTTCGCCCCATGTTGACCGGATAAAGGCCCAGAGGTCATCCATTTCAGCATCCGACAATATTCCTTCAAATGCTGGCATACCGCTGTTGAAATCACTTAAACCGCGGTCTGCCATGGCTTGAGCGCCGCCCAGTTTGGTGTAATCGAATAACAGCCGGTCATCATGATGCCATGTATGGCCGTCATTATTATGGGGCGGGGCGGGCATGGTGCCGTCTTGGTTCCGGGTGCGCCAGTTTTTCTGGCCCTCAAGGTTTACACCGTGGCAGCTGGCGCAATTTTCGCCATAAAGAACCTCGCCCCGAGCCAGAATTTCTGCGTTATTATCCGGCTGGCGAAAATCAAACCAGACCAAAGCAGTAATGCCGATCGCAACAATAACCGCAAATGCGATAAAAACCTTCATGCGCGAACCTTTATCCATGTGATCATGCCTGCTGAAACATGCGACACCATATGGCAATGAAAAACCCAATCCCCGGGGTTATCGGCAACAAAGGCAATTTCGCGGGTTTCACGGGGTTCAATCAAAATGGTATCAAGCAAGGGGCCAAACGAGCCATCGGGCATGATTTCCTGAAAATGGGTGCCGTGCAGGTGCATGGCATGGGCAAAAACCGTATTATTGGTGATCGGAATGCGAACGGTTTCGCCGCTGGAAAGATCTGCCAACGGGTCAATCGGCAGGCCGGCAGTGCCGTTTAATGTCCATATCTGGCCATTTTCGATCAGCTCGGCTGCCATCATCAATTTTCCCTGATAGGTGCCTTGGCGCAGCCCGCCCATGGCGCCGCCTTCAAATACCAGCGGCACGGTTTTTACGCCCTCTACATTTTGCAATCGCTGCACCGGATTGGCGGGCAGGGCGGCAACTGTGCCGCGCGCCGCAAGGCTGGCCTGACCGGTAATATCAAAACCGGCCAGCACGATATTCTGGTCGGGACCGACAAACCCGATCATGGCTTTTTCGCCCGGTGCTGCGGTAATATCGACAATCACATCCGCACGCTGTGCAGGGCCAAGGCGCAATTGCTCAAGCCGTATCGGGGCATCAAGCGGCATGCCGTCGCGCGCCACCACAACGCCTTGCATCCCCACCATCGCAAGGCTCATGATCCGGTCGGTGGCCACACAGATAAACCGCAAACGAACGCGCTGGTTTTGCTGCATTTCGCTGGTTTCGGGGATAAGGGTCGCCTTAAGAAAATTTCCGAGCCGTCCGCCATGGGACCAATCATGGGATCTGTCAAAATCCGGGTCGATCTGGGCGTCCTGATTCAAGCGCCAGTCATCAACCAGCACGGTGATGTCGTGGTCGACCTCGGGGGCGTTTGGTTCCTCGACAATCAGGGCGCCGTATAACCCACGGGAAATTTGCTCGGTAGTATTATAATGTGAATGATACCAATAGGTTCCGGCATCCGGCACGGTGAAATCATAATCGAATTCATCACCGGGCTGCACCGCATCCTGGGTTACGCCCGGCACGCCGTCCATGGCGTTATCGATGCGAATACCGTGCCAGTGAATGGTGGTTGGCTCGTCCAGTGAGTTAAGCAATTTTCGCTGAATACGCGCCCCTTGGGCCACGCGGATTTCAGGGCCGGGAACCGTGCCGTCATAGCCCCATATCTGCGTATCGGGGTATTGGTCTGATACCAGCGAGACTGCTCCGGTGCGGGCCTCCAGAATGTCGATATTTTCAGAGGCAAAACCGAATTTTGGCAAAACGGTCAGCGCCGATGCTCCGGCCAAAAGGGATCGTCGGGTCAGGTTCATTGTCAGGTCTCCGGTTACATTTTCGCAATGTTATTGCGACAGGCGCGGAACTTCAACAATATAGACCCGCGGAACCTTCACGTTTACGTTTGCATTTCCTTGATTTTGGCAAGGGTCAGATCAGGGAAATCACGTTCAACACGGTCTATATCCCATTGTAATCGCGTTAGATAAACCGGATCACCGTCATGGTCATTGGCCATCTGGCTTTTGTTGGCATTGATAAAGGCATCAACCTTTTCCTTGGGGCCGGACAGCCAGCGCGCCGATTGATACTGGCTGGGTTCAAACCGCACCGGCAGCCCGTATTCAAGCTCAATCCGGCTGGTCAGAACATCAAATTGCAACGCGCCAACCACACCCACAATCCAGCCCGAACCAATCATCGGTTTGAACACTTTGCTGGCACCTTCCTCGGCAAATTGCGTAAGCGCTTTTTCCAGATGTTTGGCCTTTAGCGGGTCAAGCGCGCGCACCGATTGCAATAATTCAGGCGCAAAACTGGGAATGCCGGTAAAGCGGATATCCTCGCCCTCGGTCAGGCTGTCACCAATGCGCAACTGGCCGTGGTTGGGGATGCCCATGATGTCACCGGCCCATGCATCCTCGGCAATCTCGCGGTCATTGGCCAGAAACAACACAGGGTTGGAAATAGCCATTTGTTTGCCGGAGCGCACATGTTTCAGCTTCATACCGCGTTTGAAATGGCCCGAACACAAGCGCACAAAGGCAACACGGTCACGGTGTTTTGGGTCCATATTGGCTTGCACCTTGAAGACAAACCCGCAAACCTTTGTTTCTGCTGGTGAAATGCTGCGCGGGGTGGCAGGGCGGATTTGCGGTTCGGGGCCGAATTTGGCAATACCATCCATCAATTCCTGCACGCCAAATGAATTGATCGCCGATCCAAACCAGATCGGGGTCATGGTGCCCTCGAGAAAATCTTTGCGGTTGAATGCAGGCAGCAATTCCCGAACCATTTCAACATCTTCGATCAATTGTTCCAACAGTTCCGGCGGCACGTGGTTTTTAATTTCTGGGTCGTCCAGCCCGTTGATCGAAATGCTGGTTGCCACCACATTTCTGTCAGCGCGGCTCATTAGTTCCAGACGGTCATTGATCAGATCATAACAGCCGATAAATTCCCGCCCAACCCCGATCGGCCAACTGGCGGGGGCGACATCAATCGCCAGATTTTCCTGAATTTCATCAATTATTTCAAGGATATCGCGGCTTTCCCTGTCCATCTTGTTGCAAAATGTCAGGATAGGTAAATCGCGAAGGCGGCAGACCTCGAACAGCTTTTTGGTCTGGGATTCAACGCCTTTGGCGCCGTCAATCACCATCACCGCGGCATCCACCGCTGTCAGGGTGCGAAATGTATCTTCGGAAAAATCAGAGTGGCCGGGCGTGTCCACAAGATTAAACCAGAAGTCCTTGAATTCAAATGACATTGCCGAGGCCGAAACCGAAATTCCGCGGTCTTTTTCCATTTGCATAAAATCTGATCTGGACCGCCGAGCCTCGCCTTTGGCGCGCACTTGACCGGCCATCTGGATGGCACCGCCATAAAGCAGAAATTTTTCCGTCAATGTGGTTTTACCGGCATCTGGATGCGAGATAATCGCGAAGGTGCGGCGCCGCGCGATCTGGGGGTGCAAGTTGGATTTTTCAGTCATGGCGCGCGTATAAGGTGTTGGGGTAACAAGGGCAAGAAAAACGCGGAAACTGCTATGATTTTTATATGCCGTTATTCTATTGGTTTTTTGTGCTGTTTTGTAAAGATGGCGAGGGGTTTGGCGCAGTGACTGGCCCGGCGATTGCTTGGCCTTGCTTGATGCGGTGAAGCGGGGGCCGCAATTACCGGACATATCTTGCGGGATATGAATTCAATTCTAGATGCTAAATATCTGAAGCGCGATTCGGGGCCTGGAATTCAATCCGTGCGCAAGCACGAAGAATATTAATCAGGAACAAAAGCTTCCGGCTGCTATGACCTGCTTAGCCGTGAAAGGTAAAACTACTATATAGATAGTGGTAGCGGGAGAGGGACTTGAACCCCCGACACGCGGATTATGATTCCGCTGCTCTAACCACCTGAGCTACCCCGCCTTACCGAGGGCGTATTTATGGCAGCAGCGGGAACGCGTCAAGCGGATATAAATGATTTAATTGAAGTTTTGTGAAATGTGAACCATATGAATGCCCCTGGATTTGCAGACACCTTGTTTTGTGGTTTTGGGCACAAAGAGGGTCCTGTGTCCGGAAGCATATTTACAGAAGAACTCAAGCGTAATGCGGCTGTGCAGGTGGTGTGGTGCTGGTTGGGGGTGACACCATGTTTTTTCGAGACAGCGCCTGGCAGGCATAGAGCGCAAACTGAAACCTGACCAACTGGAAGGGGGCGGGATTGAAGGCGGGCGATTGAAAGCCATACCGCATGGGGGAACAATAAACGAAGGGGTTGCTCTGGGCCATCGGGATAATATTGTCCGGTTGGTAGCCGGTGTAAAAGTAGACCGGCTATGCCAAATGTTCCTCCTTGGCGTTGCTCGGCAAAAAAACTTGCGGTGGTGCCGTAGGTATTTTCCAGCCGACAGCCCCTATTAACCATTGAAATACGAAGGGATTTGCGGCAAAAAACCCAAACAGCCAAAAGCAGGAGAATCGCATGACGGATGGGGACACTACCGCCAAACCGAAATATAAGCGTGTGCTTATCAAAATTTCCGGCGAGGCCCTGATGGGCGACACCCAGTTTGGCCTGCACCCCCCCACCGTTGAACGCATCGCCGCCGAGATTAAAAAGGTTCATGATACAGGCGTTGAAATCTGCCTTGTCATTGGTGGCGGCAATATTTTTCGCGGCATGGCCGGATCTGCGCAGGGTATGGAACGCACCACGGCTGATTATATGGGCATGCTTGGCACCATCATGAATGCGCTTGGCATGCAGGGCGCGCTGGAATCGCTGGGGGTTTATACCCGCGTTATTTCCGCCATTCCGATGGATCAGGTATGTGAACCTTACATTCGTCGCCGCGCGGTTCGCCACCTTGAAAAAGGCCGCGTTTGCATTTTTGCTGCCGGCACCGGCAACCCTTATTTCACCACCGATACCGCCGCCACATTGCGTGCTAGTGAAATGTCTTGCGAGGCCATGTATAAAGGCACGCAAGTTGATGGTATTTATGATAGCGATCCAAAAACCAACCCCGATGCCAAACGCTATGATGTGGTGACCTATGACGAGGTGTTGCAAAAAAACCTGAAGGTCATGGATGCCTCGGCGATTGCGCTGGCGCGGGATAATAAAATGCCGATAATATTGTTTGATCTGAACGCCCCCGAGGGGCTGGTTGGAATTTTATCTGGCAAAGGTAATTTTACCACGGTAATACCAAGTTAAAGGAGAACATCCATGTCCGAAGATATAGATATTGATATTGATGCCATTATAAAACGCATGGACGGGGCGCTAAGCGCACTGAAACAGGATTTTTCCACGCTTCGCACCGGTCGGGCCTCGGCCTCGATGCTGGATACGATTGTGGTGGATGCTTACGGCGCCATGACCCCGATATCACAAGTAGCCACCATTAACGTGCCCGAATCGCGGATGCTGTCGGTTAATGTCTGGGACAAAGGTTTGGTGATTGCGGTTGATAAAGCCATCCGTAATTCCGGTCTTGGCATCAACCCTGTGATGGACGGGACATTCCTGCGCATTCCTATCCCTGAATTAAACGAGGAACGCCGCCGCGAGCTTTCAAAAGTGGCCGGAACCTATGCCGAAAATGCCCGTATTTCGGTGCGAAATGTGCGCCGCGACGGTATGGACCAAATCAAAAAAGCCAAGGCTGACGGCATGGGTGAAGATGATGAAAAAATCTGGCAAGACGAAGTGCAGGATGTGACCGACAAGCTGATCAAATCAATCGATGCGGCCTTGGAAGCCAAGCAAGCAGAAATAATGCAGGTTTAGGGTTATGGCCAATTCACGCGCCGCTCGCGGCACCACCAGCGCGCGCCATGTGGCGATGATCATGGATGGCAATGGCCGCTGGGCGATTGAACGGGGCAAACCGCGCCTGCTTGGCCATAAACGCGGCGTTGAAACCGTGCGCGATATCGTGAAATCCTGCCCTGATCTGGGTGTTACCCACCTTACCATGTTTGCTTTTTCAACCGAAAACTGGAAACGCTCCAAAACCGAAGTATCGGGGCTGATGTTGCTGTTGCGCCGTTATATTCAGAAAGAAATCGCTGATCTGATCGACAAAGGCATCCGGTTGCGGTTTATCGGCCGTAAAGACCGTGTTGAAAAAGGCCTGCGCGCCTTGATGGAAAGCGCGGAAAAACGCACCGAACACAATGATAAACTGCACCTGACCATCGCCATTGATTATGGCGGGCGCGATGAAATGACCCGCGTTATGCAAGGCATTGCCGCGGATATTGCTGCGGGAAACCTGTTGCCGGATGCGGTTGACCAAAATCTGATCTCCAGCCGTCTGGATACGTTTGATTTGCCGGATCCCGATCTGGTAATCCGCACCTCGGGCGAATGCCGGACCTCCAATTTTTTGCTGTGGCAATGTGCTTATGCGGAATACGAATTTGTGGATGTAAACTGGCCGGAATTCACACCGGAAATATTTGCACAATCGCTGGAAAATTTCATGGCCCGTGACCGTCGTTTTGGTGCGGTAGCAAAATGAGCGAACCCGCCAAATTCGCAGACCTGTCCATCCGGATAATTTCCGGTGTGGTGCTGGCGGCTGTGGCGTTGGCAGTTTTTTACGTTGGCGGAGACGCGGTTTGGATCATGCTTGGCGTGGGCGGTTCGTTAATGAGCTGGGAATACCGCCGCATGATGCTGCCCGAGGTTTCCCTAAAAGACCCCGGGCTTTGGCTGATGGTGGCGGGCAGTTTTGCCGCCGTGATCACCACCAATCTGTTTAACCTTTGGTGGGCATTTATCCCGCTGGTTGCGGCGGCTGTCGGCATATGGGGCATTCGCCATAAACGCCCGATCTGGATATCGCTTGGCTTTTTATATATCGCCTTTCCCATGGCGGCGCTGGTCTATATTCGCGCGGAAATGGGCCTTGGCACCGTGTTGTGGTTAATTGCAGTGGTGATCGCCAGCGATGTTGGCGGCTATTTTGTCGGGCGGCAGGTTGGCGGGCCAAAATTATGGCCGGCTGTCAGCCCTAATAAAACATGGTCCGGCACGGTTGGCGGCTGGCTGCTGGCAGCAATTGTCGGGTTTATCTATGCGCTGGCCTCGGACGGGATTTCGATTGGCATTCTGGGCTTAAGCATTGGTTTGGCCATGGCCGCCCAAGCCGGTGATCTGGCCGAAAGCTGGATAAAACGCCGCCAGGGCGTCAAAGACGCCAGCAATCTTATTCCCGGCCATGGCGGTTTGCTGGACCGGTTTGACGGTATCATGGCTGCAACCACGGTCTTTATGATCTTGCAATTGTTCTAAAATCCATGCGCAGAAAAATCAGTATTTTTGGTGCCACGGGGTCTATTGGGCAAAACACCGTTGATCTTGTTCAACGGCAGGGCGGCGCTAAAAATTACAATGTTATTGCCCTGAGTGGCGCTGCAAATATGGCGTTGCTGGCGCAACAAGCCATTGATTTGCATGCCGAAATCGCCATCACCGCCTTACCGGAAAAACTACCGGAATTGCAGGCATTGTTGCAAAATACCAATATCGAAACCGCCGCAGGCGCCGATGCCATCGCCGAGGCCGCCACCCGTGAAATCAATTGGGGCATGTCGGCGATTGTTGGCGCGGCTGGCCTAAATGCATCGCTTGGCATTGCCCGCCAAGGTGCCACATTGGCACTGGCCAATAAGGAAAGCATCGTTTGCGCCGGTGAATTGCTGCTGCGGGAGTGTCGCAAATATAACGCCACGCTGCTGCCGGTCGATAGCGAGCATTCGGCGGTTTTTCAGGCCTTGCAGGGCGCAGACCATGGCGCGTTGCAGCGCATTATCCTAACCGCATCCGGCGGCCCGTTCAAAGATTTCAGCCTTGCGCAAATGCAGGATGTAACCCCCGCACAGGCCGCTGCGCATCCCAAATGGGATATGGGGCAACGTATTTCAATCGACAGCGCCACTATGTTTAACAAGGCATTAGAAGTCATTGAAGCAAAACATCTTTTTAACTGTGAACCAGCTCAAATTGAGGTCATAATCCACCCGCAATCCATCATCCATTCAATGGTTGAATTTGTGGATGGCGCGATTCTGGCCCATCTGGGCAACCCCGATATGCGCGGCCCCATCGGTTATGCGCTAAACCATCCAAACCGCAATCCACTACCACTGGAACATCTTGATTTCAGCAAACTTTCAAGGCTTGATTTCCAAGCCCCCGACCCAACCCGTTTTCCGGCGTTGCGGTTGGCTTACCGTGTTCTGGAAACCGGCGGCTTGTCCGGCGCGGTATTTAACGCCAGCAAAGAAGCGGCCATGGATGGATTTCTGGCGGGCAAAATCGGGTTTCTGGATATGGCTTTGCTGGTTGAAAAAGCCCTTAACGACCCATATCTAAATGATCAAATCGCCGCAGACGTGTTTTCGCAAAACGTCATCACCAAAATTGATCTGGCTGCGCGTCAATTTGTTAATGCTCTAATTAAAAACGGATAACCCATGAATCTTATCTCGCAAATCCCGATCATCGGAAATTTAACCGTAACCCTGATTGCGTTTGTTTTTGTCATTGGCGTGGTGATATTTGTGCATGAATACGGCCATTATATCGTCGGGCGCTGGCGGGGCATCCATGCCGAAACTTTTTCCTTGGGCATGGGGCCGGTAATTTATTCCCGCGTTGATAAACGTGGCACCCGCTGGCAAGTCGCGGCCATTCCGCTGGGGGGCTATGTTAAATTTCTGGGCGATCGTAACGCTGCCAGCTTTGCTGATGATGAGGCCGTGGCAGGCATGAACGCCTATGACCGCAGCCGCAGCTTTCCTGCGGCCAGCATTCTTAGCCGGAGCTTAACCGTTTTGGCTGGCCCTGTCGCCAATTTTTTATTGTCGATTGTTTTGTTTGCCGGCCTGATCATGTGGCAGGGGTTTTTGACCGACCAGCCGACTTTTGGCAAAATTGCTGATTTACCCGGCAAGGTTCAGGTGCTTGAGGGCGATGAAATCGTTGAACTAAACGGCTTGCCGGTTGCCAGCTATGAAGATCTGTCAACCGCGATGGCTGCACGCGATGGCGATGGCTATATGGACATTGTTGTTGAACGGGATGGCACCTTGATCAGCCTGAATATCCCCAGTTTTGAAATGCCGTTGGTTTCGTCAATTGTGCCGCTTTCAGCTGCGGAAAAAGCCGGGATGATGCCCGGGGATTTTATTCTGAAAATCGAAGGCATTACCCCGTCGTCTTTTTCGGATCTGGTTACACAGATTGTCAAAGCGCAGGAAACCGAAATCAGCTTAACGGTCTGGCGCGATGGTCAGGAGGTGATGATCAACATCACCCCTGAAATTGTCGATGTCATCAATGCTGATGGCACAGTATCGAAAATTCCGCGTTTGGGTGTTTCTGGCGGAACATATTTTGTTGGCGCCACCGAAACCCCACCGATATGGGAAGCCGCGTGGTTCGGTGTTAACCGCACCTATGGCACCATCACCCAATCGCTGGATGTGATCGGTTTGATTTTTTCCGGTGAAATCAGCCCTAAAACCTTGCAAGGCCCGGTTGGCATCGCACAAATCTCTGGCGCGGTGGTAAAACAAAGCGTGCTTACTTTCATCAGTTTAATAGCAATCATCTCTACCTCCATAGGAATGCTTAATCTTTTCCCAATTCCCATTCTCGATGGCGGCCATTTGATGACCTATTTATACGAGGCTGTGCGCGGCCGCCCGCCAAGCCCCGCCTTTCTGAATGTTTTCATGTCAATTGGACTCGCGTTGGTGCTGTTTTTGATGGTATTCACGTTCTATAACGACATCATGCGGCTGTTTTCCGCGTGAATATCGACCGGAAAAATTCGGTGAAATAGAACAAGGCGGAAAATTATGCGTTTGAAATTAGTTAAAGAAAACCCCCTAAAGCCTTTGGTTGCCTCAATATTTCTGGGGATGACTGCCATCACTGCCTTAACTTCAATTCCGACCATTGCCGCTGCGCAAGTTTCCGGCCGATTCTCTGCAATTCTGGTGGTTGGCAATCAAACCTTGCCCAGCGAAACCGTAATTGCCTTTTCCGGCATTGATCTAAGCCAAAGCCTCAGTTCCGCTGACATAAACGAGGCTTTGCGCCGTCTTTATGCATCCGGCCTGTTTGCCGATGTTGATATCCGCGCCGCTGCCGGCCGGTTGATCATTACAGTGGTTGAAAACCAAACCATCGGCATTGTAAATTTTGAAGGCAATAGCAGCTTTTCCGATGCTGATCTTGCCGGTTTGGTCACATCCCAGGCCCGTCGCCCGCTGGACCGCGCCACCATTGAATCCGACGCGCGCAAAATTGCCCAGCTTTACACCCAGTCAGCCCAGTTTACCGCGCAGGTAACCCCTGTGATTATCCAGCTTGCTGATGGCCGTGCAAATCTGGTTTTTGAAATCACCGAAGGCCGGGTTGGCCGCGTTGAAAGCATCAACTTTGTTGGCAATGCCCGATATACAGACCGGCGTTTGCGGCGGGTTATCCCGACCAGCGAATCAGGTTTTTTGAATTTCCTGTATAATTCCGATAATTTTAGCATTGAACGTGCCAATGCCGACCGTGCCGCATTGCTGGAATTTTATCGCAACCGCGGTTTTGTCGATGTTGATGTGCGCTCCAGCCTGTCGGAATTTGCGCTGGACCGTGACGGTTTTTTCCTGACCTACACAGTAAACGAGGGCGCATCTTATGATTTTGGCAGCTCCACTGTTTCAACCGAGTTGGCCGGTGTCGATGCTGCCGAATTTACCCGGTTGATCAAAAGCCGTGAGGGCAGGATTTACAAGGCCTCCAGGGTCGAAGACACCATCGAGGCGATCGAGGCCGAGGCCACGCGCATGGGGCTGCCATTTTTGCGGGCCGTGCCACGGGTAACCAAAAACGAGGCTGACGGCACCATTGATATAAACTATGTGCTGGTTAACGGTCAGCGGATTTATGTGGAACGTATTGATATTCGGGGCAATTCCCAAACCCTGGATCGTGTAATCCGCCGGGAATTCGATATGGCCGAAGGCGATGCCTTTAACCCGCGCAAAATGCGCGAGGCCGAAGCCGCATTGCGCCGCTTGCGGTTCTTTTCCAACCTGTCGGTCCGGGTCCGTGAAGGCGCCACACCCGAAACCGCAATTGTCGAGGTTGATGTCGAAGATACCTCTACGGGGTCGTTCAACTTTGGTGCCGGATTCTCCAGCGATACCGGTTTTTCCGGAAACTTCAGCATTACCGAAAGAAATTTTCTCGGGCGGGGTCAACGGTTTGCGCTTTCAGTTGATTATGGTCAGGTATCCCAATCGCTTAGCTTTGGCTTTACGGAGCCGGCCTTGTTTGACCGGGATTTGTCGGTCGGGTTTGATGTGTATTACCGATCAGCAGATCGCAATGAATCTTCTTATCAAACCACATCGATCGGTTTTGATCCCAAAATGGACTTTCCTCTGGGCGAGGATGCAAGGGCCACCATCGGCTACCGGCTTACCAGCGTTGAAATTCGTGATACCACGCCGGATACATCCATTCTTATAACCAACGGCACCGAAATCACCTCGGCAATTTCTTTTGGTTTTTCTATGGATAAACGCAATTCCAGCTTTGATCCGACCAGCGGGTATATTTTGCGGTTAAACACCGAATATGCCGGGCTTGGCGGCAGCACCCAGTTTTCAAAATCTACGGCGCGGCTGAAAGGTTATTTCAACCTGTTTGACGAAGCGGTTGTTTTGTCTGCCGATCTTGAAGGCGGCGCATTATTTATGCTGGATGGCGGCGAATCCCGTATTACCGACCGGTTTTTCCTTGGTGGTCAAAGCTTTCGCGGATTTTCGGTTGGCGGGCTTGGGCCGCGCGACAATGACGGGTTATTGGTGAATGATTCCCTCGGGGGGAATTTTTACGCAGTGGCGCGGCTTGATGCATCTTTCCCGCTGGGCCTTCCCGAAGATCTGGGCATTCGCGGCGGTTTCTTTCTGGATGCCGGTTCTGTCTGGGGCATGGATGGCGCGCCAATTGGCAATAGCGGTGCCATTGATACATCCGCCCAATTACGCGCATCTGCGGGGGTTGCATTATACTGGAACACGCCAATCGGACCGTTGGTGTTTAACTGGTCAAACCCGTTCCTGTCAGTGGCCGGTGACGAAACCCAGACCTTTAGCGTAACCGTGAAAACAGGATTTTAACCGGAGTTTCCATGTTATTTCGGGTTATTCTTATTGCATTTCTGGGCCTCTATGGCTCTGTTAGCATGGCGCAGTTTCAAACCCTGCGTTCGGGCAGCATTTTGATTCTGGACCAGCCATCATTGTTAACCCGTTCCAAATTGGGGCAGGCGATTTTGCAACTGGAGCAATCGGAACAGGCAGCCATTCTTGAGGCGGGCCATTTGGTAACCCGGGAGCTGGAAGCTGAAGAAGCGGAGCTAACCCGACAAAGAGCAACCCTGACAAACGAAGAATTCAGGGTCCTTGCTGATGCATTTAACGACAAAGCCGAAGCGGCACGGGCCTCTCAAAATGCCATTGATGCAGCACAATTGGCACGGATTGAAAGCCGCCGGCGCGAATTTTTTCAATTTATCGGGCCGCAGCTGGCGGAAATGATGCAAAAATTTGGCGCATCTGCTATTTTTGAACGTCGATCAGTGCTGTTATTTGACAAGAATCTGGATATAACCCAGGAAACAATTGCCTTGCTGGATGCGGCATATGAAGAAAACCCCGATATGATAGATCTGGGCAACTAAACAGGAAAAACCATGGCTGACACAGAATATGACCCCACCCCTTTGACGCTGGATATTCATGAGGTCAAAGCCTTGATTCCACACCGGTTTCCGTTTCTTTTTATTGACAAGATGAAAGACGTGGTTCTTGGAAAAAGTGCGGTCGGCATCAAGAATATTTCGGTGAACGAGCAGGTTTTTCAGGGCCATTTCCCCAGCAAACCGGTATTCCCGGGGGTGCTGATCATAGAGGCCATGGCCCAATCCGCATCGGCACTGGTGGTTAAAACCCTTGATCTGGGCAAGGTCGAACCGCTGGTTTATTTCATGTCGATGGACAAGACAAAATTTCGCAAACTGGTTGAGCCGGGCGATATTCTGGAACTGCACGTCACGGTTCTGCGCCATCGCGGCAAGGTCTGGAAATTTTGGGGTGAAGGCAAGGTTGACGGAAAAATTGTTGCCGAAAGCGAATTTTCAGCCATGTTAATCGTGCCAAAAGACGCATAACCGATGGCGATTGATTCAACCGCAACCATCCACAAAACCGCAATCATAGAACAGGGCGCCAAAATTGGCGCTGGCTGTTCGATTGGCGCGTTTTGCACGATTGGTCCACAGGTGACGCTGGGCCAAAATGTTAATCTGCGCAGCCATGTGGTGGTGGAGGGCGATACTGAAATCGGCGACGATACCACGATCTGGCAATTTGCCTCGGTGGGGTCCCAACCTCAGGATTTGAAATTTGCCGGTGAAAAAACCCGTTTGGTGATTGGCAAACGCAATATGATTCGCGAAAGCGTTTCGATCAATCCGGGCACTGCTGGCGGCGGGGGCATTACTGTGATTGGCGATGATTGCCTGTTGATGCTGGGCGCACATGTTGGCCATGATTGCCATGTGGGCAATAAGGTTGTTATGGCCAATCATTGTTCGCTGGCTGGTCATGTTCAGGTTGGCGACGGGGTAATTCTGGGCGGCATGGTTGGTGTGCATCAATATTGCCGTATCGGTAAATATGCCATTATTGGCGCGCTAAGCATGGTGGCGGCAGATGTCATTCCCTATGGATCAGTGGTTTCCGAACGGGCCGGTTTGGCGGGGCTGAACCTGATTGGCCTGAAACGCGCAGAGATGAAGCGAAGCGAAATTCATGCACTGCGCGCAGCCTATAGCGAAATTTTCAGCGGTGACGATAATTTGAAAACCCGTGCCAAAAAGGCACAGGCACAAAACGCGGGTGTTCCGGCGATTCAGGAGATCACAGATTTTATTCTGGGCGAAACCAGTCGTTCTTTTTGCACGCCAAAGGAAAAATAAATGCTGTTTGATCCAAAGGCAAAAATTGCCATTATCGCTGGAAACGGGGTTTTGCCGCGTTTGCTAACCGAAGAATGCATTCGCCGCGATCTGCCCTATATCGTTGTTTTATTTGAAGGTATTTCACCGGATTGGGCAAAAAACCATCCTGTTCAACCGGCCATTTTTGAAAAACCCGGACGGTTGTTCAAAGCGTTGAAAAAATCCGGCGTTAGCCAGATTACTATGGCGGGGGGGATGGGGCGACCACAGCTTAACCCTTTGCGCTTTGATTCCACCGGATTGCGGCTGGCGCCTGTGGTGATGAATGCTTTGAAAAAGGGCGATGGCGATACGTTGTCGGTGGTTTCAGCCCTGTTCGAGGCTGAGGGCTTTAACGTGGTTGGTGCACATCATTTGCTGAAATCGCTGCTGGCCCCCGAAGGGGTGTTAACAAAAGCTGCGCCAAGCCGTGACGACCAGACCGATATCAACCGTGCGGTTGAAATTGTTAATGCGCTTGGTCACGCGGATGTGGGGCAGGGTGCGGTGGTGGCCCAGGGTATTTGTCTGGGGCTGGAAAGCATTCAGGGCACCGATGCCATGCTGCGATTTGTGGCGGAAAACCCGCACCGTTTGCCCGATAAAAACGGTACCAAAGGCGTATTGCTGAAATCCCCCAAGCCGGGGCAGGATTGGCGCACAGATATGCCCGCGATTGGCCCCGATACGTTTGTTTTGGCTGCCAAAGCCGGATTATCCGGCGTGGTTGTTCGCGCCGGTGGCGCATTGATTCTAGGCATGGATGAAACCATTTCAGCGGCTGATGAGCTGGGGCTGTTTTTGCTTGGCAGGCCGGAATAATGGCCAAGGATATAAAGGTTTTTCTGGTTGCCGGAGAAGCATCCGGTGATCGACTTGGTGCTGCCTTGATGGCAGGAATGGTCGAAACCTATGGCAAAAATATCGAATTTCTCGGGGTTGGCGGCCCGCTGATGCAGGGCCAAGGCATGGTCAGCAATTTTCCGATACATGAATTATCCCTGTTTGGATTACTGGAAATAATTCCGAAATATCGACACTTAAAGCGCCGCCTCAACCAAACCGCAGATGCGGTGATCGCGGCAAAACCGGACATTCTGGTCACTATTGATAGCCCCGGTTTCTGTTTGCGGCTAACGGCTTTGGTGCGTGGCAAAATCACCGCACCGGCGGTGCATTATGTGGCGCCCTCGGTTTGGGCATGGCGGCCAAAGCGCGCGCAGGAAATGGCGGCGCATATTGATCATGTGCTGGCATTGTTGCCGTTTGAACCCCCTTATATGGAGGCCGCGGGCATGAGCTGTGATTTTGTCGGCCATCCGGTAGTGGCTGATGCTCAGCCCTCAGAACCTGAAATTACAGCGTTTCGAAAGACCCACGGGATAGACGAAACCGATCAACTGATCACCATTTTGCCTGGCTCGCGAAGCAGTGAAATAAAACGGCTTTCACCAATCTTTTTTGCAACGGCTTTGCAGATTAAACAACAGATTCCAAAGGTTCGTTTTGCCATCCCGATTGCATCGCAACACGTAGCTGGGCCGCTTAAGGAACAGCTTGAAAAATCGGGGCTTGATATGATTCTGCTTAGCCCGGACGGCATTTCAGCCGATGATGCGGCAACACAAAAACGCATTTGTCTTGCAGCATCGGAATTGGCTTTGGCCGCATCCGGCACGGTTTCGATTGAACTGGCAGCCGCAGGGGTGCCGATGGTGATCGGTTATAAGGTTAATTTTATTTCAGCCTGGATCATGCAGCGCGCCATGCTTGCGCCGTCTTTTACGCTGGTAAATTTATTAACCAAAACCAAAGCCGTGCCCGAATTTCATTCAGCCGCCTGTAATGTCGAAAACCTGAGCCGCGAAATGTTGAACCTTTTGCAGGATCAAACCGCCCGGAAAAATCAAATTGCCATTGGTCAACAAGCAATAGATGCGTTGGGGCGGGGCGGTGAAAACCCGGGGGTTCGTGCCGCCAAATCGGTTTTGGCCCAGTTGAAATAAAAACGCCGGGGTCAGGCCCCGGCGTTTTATCAATTAGCGGTTTTCGACATCGACATAATCGCGGAAGGTCTCACCGGTATATAGCTGGCGTGGCCGGCCGATTTTCTGGGTCGGATCCGAGATCATTTCTTTCCACTGGGCAATCCAGCCCACGGTGCGCGCCAGTGCGAAAATCGGCGTGAACATAGAGGTCGGGAACCCCATGGCATCCAGAATAATACCGGAATAGAAATCCACATTCGGATACAGCTTTTTCTCAATGAAATAAGGGTCGCTAAGGGCAATGCGCTCCAATTCTTTGGCAACTTGCAAGGTCGGGTTATCTTCGACACCCAGCAGGCCCAATACCTCGTCAGCCGATTCCTTCATCACCTTGGCGCGCGGGTCAAAGTTTTTGTAAACGCGGTGGCCAAAGCCCATAAGGCGGAACGGGTCGGATTTATCCTTGGCCCGCGCGATATATTCGGGAATGCGATCAACAGTGCCGATTTCGCGTAACATACTTAACGCGGCCTCGTTGGCACCGCCATGCGCTGGCCCCCACAGGCAGGCAACACCGGCGGCAATGCAAGCAAACGGGTTGGCACCCGAAGAACCGGCCAGACGCACGGTTGATGTTGATGCGTTTTGTTCGTGATCTGCATGTAGCGTGAAAATACGGTCCATGGCGCGCGACAGGATCGGATCAACCACATAAGGTTCGGCGGGCACCGAAAAACACATATTCAGGAAATTCGACGCATAATCCAGATCATTTTGCGGGTAAACAAATGGCTGGCCGATGGAATATTTATAGGCCCATGCGGTGATGGTCGGGATTTTTGCAATCAAACGAATAGATGCGATTTCACGTTGCTCCGGATCATTGATATCGGTCGAATCGTGATAAAACGACGACAAAGCCCCGACCACGCCGCAAACAATCGCCATCGGGTGGGCGTCGCGCCGGAAACCACGATAAAACGCACCCATCTGGTCATGCAACATGGTGTGGCGGGTCACACGCTGGACAAAATCGGTCATTTTTGCGGCATCGGGCAATTCGCCGTATAACAACAAATAACATACCTCAAGAAAATGGGATTTTTCCGCCAATTGATCAATCGGATAGCCGCGATACAGCAATTCACCCTTTGCGCCATCAATAAACGTAATCGCGGAATCACAAGCAGCCGTAGAGGTAAACCCCGGATCATAGGTAAAAACATCAGCCTGCCCGTATAGCTTGCTGATATCCAGAACATCCGGCCCGACCGAGGGCGAATATACCGGCAAATCGAATTCTTTGTCACCAATGGTTAGCTTTGCTGTTGATTTCACGTCATGCGTCATATTTTGACCTTTCCTGCGCTTTCGCGCTACTTTTTTTGCGGCATCAGCCGCTACAGGCCCGATCAGGCACAAACGGAAAACCGCCTGCCTTAGGTAGAGACATCCTCCAACCGGGCGATTGTTTCTTGCCGCCCCAATGTGACCATCATGTCAAAAACACTGGGCGACACGGTGCGCCCTGTCAGGGCAGCCCGCAAAGGCTGTGCAATCTGGCCAAGCTTCAGATCTTCGGCTTTGGCAAAATCACGAATTTCAGCCTCAAGAAATTCTGCGTTCCAGCTACCATCTCGCAACCGCGAAGTCAAACGATTCAGCAT
Organism: Paracoccaceae bacterium; assembly: GCA_026982575.1. GTDB lineage: Bacteria > Pseudomonadota > Alphaproteobacteria > Rhodobacterales > Rhodobacteraceae > UBA3077. Next base: position 19,415 of record JALSGU010000112.1, read on the forward strand.
ACCACGGGATACCGTATTAAGCAGCGGTGCAGCTTTGGCATCGGGCTTGAATGGGCGGCTGGACAAGAAAAAATGCGCCATTTCAAGCAGTTCCGGGTATATCTTGGCGCGGGCCTTTAACATGTCCATATTATCCCGAAAAAGGGTTTTTTGCGCATCTGTCAGCAAAGGGAGTTGCTGCGACGCAACATAATCAGCAATTTCTTCGGTCAGGGTTGCGTTATCCGTGGCGCGAATATGCTGTCCCGAAAGATTACCCAGTTTTTTGAAATCAAACCGCGCGGGGGATTTGCCCATGGATTTGAACCCGAACCATTCAATCGCCTGTTCAGTGGTGAAAAATTCGTCATTGCCATGGCTCCAGCCCAGCCGTGCCAGATAATTGCGCATGGCAGAGGCCGGATAGCCCATATCGCGATATTCCTCAACGCCAAGCGCGCCGTGGCGTTTGGACAGTTTTTTGCCATCATCGCCATGAATCATCGGCACATGGGCAAAAACCGGAATATCCCAGCCCATGGCGTTATAAATAAGCGCTTGGCGGGCGGCATTTGTTAAATGGTCATCGCCACGAATAACATGGGTGACCGCCATATCATGGTCATCGACCACCACGGCCAGCATATAGGTTGGCGTGCCGTCGGAACGCAGCAAAACCAGATCATCAAGGGTTTCGTTTTTCCACGAAATCTTGCCCTGCACCTGATCCTCAATTACAGTTTCGCCGGTTTTGGGGGCTTTTAGGCGCACCACAAACGGCAGATCAGGGGTTTCAACCGCATCGCGCCAGGGCGACTGAAACAACGGCGGCTGTTTGGCGGCGCGGGCCTTTTCGCGAAAATCATTGATTTCCTCTTTGGTGGCATAACAGCGATAGGCGCTGCCATTATCCAGCATTTCAAGCGCCACCTGCTGATGCCGACCGATTTGGCCAAACTGGCTGACCGCATCACCGTCCCAGTCCAGCCCCAACCATTTCATCGAACTCAATATCGCCTCGGTTGCCTCGGGGGTGGAACGGGCGCGGTCGGTATCCTCGATGCGCAGCAAAAATTTACCACCGTGATGGCGGGCAAACAACCAGTTAAACAGGGCGGTGCGCGCCCCGCCGATATGCAAATATCCGGTGGGAGAAGGCGCAAAGCGCGTGACAACAGGGGTGCTAATGGACATCACATTAACCTTTCAGAAACCATAAAAACATAAAGTTAAAAAGCTATTAAGCCAAGCGTGGCACAAGGACAAGTTCACCCGTGAAACAATGGATCAATGTTGAGTGGGAACGCCAGCGCCATAACCTTATTTTATGGTGTCCGGTGTTTTTTGGCTGTGGCATTTGGTTATATTTTTTCTTGCCAATTGAGCCATCCCTTATGGTTGTATTTGCGTTGGTTTTTATTTTGATCAGCATATCGGTGCTGTCGGCTTTGGTCCGCGGCTTTATGCGCAGCGTGATCCTAATCTCGATTCTGTTAATTACCGGTTACCTGAGCGCCACTTTTCGCAGTTTTTCGGTTGCCGCGCCGGTGCTGGAATTTCGCTATTATGGTCCGGTTGAGGGGCGGATAATAAAGATAGACAAATCCGGCAGCCAGGCATGGCGGGTGCTTTTGGACCGTGTTGTCATGACCGAAATGCGCC
>JALSGU010000113.1 GCA_026982575.1 Paracoccaceae bacterium
TTGAAAGGCATCGCGGCCCGCAACCATTTCCCAGCCATTGGCCAGCAGCGGCGCAATGTGTTCTGCGCGCTCGGATTTATTCAGTGCGTCCATCTTTTTCTCCTTTGCGAAACGGGCCAAAGGCGCGTATTTCGGCGATGTCTTCGTCAACGGCCTCGGCTTCGGCCTCCAGAAATACCTGCACTGCATTAGCAAAGCCATCATCGGCAATCCAGTGCAAGCTGCGCACAGGCACCGGCAAATAACCGCGCGCCAGTTTGTGTTCGCCCTGCGCGCCAGCCTCAACGCGGCTTAATCCGCGTGTTATTGCGGCATCGATGGCTTGATAATAACACAGTTCAAAATGCAGGCAGTCATGGTGTTCTGACGCGCCCCAATAACGGCCAAAAAGCGTATCGGACCCGATAAAATTAAGGGCGCCGGCAATATATTGGCCATCGCGCCGTGCCAAAACCAATAAAATATCATCCCGCAGGGATTCCTGCGCAATATTGAAAAATTCGCGGGTCAGATACGGCGTGCCCCATTTTCGCGCGCCGGTATCCTGATAAAAATGCCAGAACGCATCCCAATGTTCGGGCATAATCTGATCTTCGCTAACCGAGATTATCTCTCCGCCAAACGCTTGTGCGATGCGGCGTTCCTTGCGGATGTTTTTGCGTTTGCGTGATGACAGCGCAGCCAGAAATTCATCAAAACTTTTATACCCTTGATTGGCCCAGTGAAACTGTTGTGTGGTGCGTTGCATCAACCCGAACCTGCCGCCGAATTCAAATTCGTCTTCGGTGCAGAATGTCATATGAAAAGACGAAAGACCGTTTTGTTTGGCGATTTGAATGGCCCCTTGCAGCAGCGCCGCGCGGCCCGCATCGGTGGGTGCCAGCAGCCGACGACCTGTGGCAGGCGTAAACGGCACGGCCGATTGCAATTTGGGGTAATATCGCCCGCCAGCCCGCGCAAAAGCATCTGCCCAGTTGAAATCAAAAATATACTCGCCTTGGGAATGGCTTTTGGCATAAAGCGGCATCACCCCCAGCAATTTTTTGCCTTGTCGCGCCACCAGATGCTGCGCTTGCCAGCCGCTGCCAGCGCCGACCGATCCGCTTTGTTCCAGCGCCAGCAAAAACCGGTGGGTGGTAAACGGGTCAACCGGCGGGCCGG
>JALSGU010000114.1 GCA_026982575.1 Paracoccaceae bacterium
GTGCAGTTCAGGCAATTTCAAAAATACCCTCAACTTCAACCGCAACCCCCAAGGGCAGCGAAACCGTGCCAACGGCGGCGCGGGCATGGCTGCCAATGTCTGCGCCGAATACTTCGACCATCAAATCCGAGCAGCCGTTGATAATGGCGGGATGGTTGGTGAAATCTGGGGTGGAATTAACAAAACCGCCCAGTTTTACCACCCGTTTCACGCGGTCCAGATCGCCGCCACAGGCAGCTTTCAGCTGGGCCAGCAGGCCCATGCCACAACGCCGCGCCGCCAAAACCCCGTCAGCATCGGACATGTTTTCGCCCAGCTTGCCCAGAATAAGCCCGTCTTTCCCGATCGATATCTGCCCCGAGATATAAACCAGATTTCCGGTCTGCACATAAGGCACATAATTGGCCGCAGGCGCGGGGGCTTCGGGCAGGGTGACGCCAAGATCGTTCAGGCGGGTTTCAATATTTCCGGACATGGGGGGTTCCTTTGCTAATGTTTTTTGCAGGCTAACGCCAAACCGCCACGGATTACATCCAAAAACCGACGCGGTAACAAATATTTCAGCTTTCGCGAAAGGCGCGGTTGAAATAATCGGACAAGGGTTTGATCAAATATTCCAGCGGGGTGCGATCATCGGTTTTGATAAAGCTTTCAACCGGCATACCGGGCAGCAATTGTAGGCCCTCCAGCTTTTCCAGCTCGCCCTCGGCGGGGCGCAATTCAGCGGCATAAAAGCTTTGGCCGGTCTGTTCGTTCAAGAATACATCGGGTGCAATTTTCACCACAATCCCGATGATTTCAGGGGTAGAGCGCTGGTCAAATGCGGGAAAGCGCAAGCTGACTTCTTGGCCGACATAGATCTGGTCAATATCGGTGGTGGGGATTTGTACGCTGATAATCAGCGGCGAATCCTGTGGCACAATATATAAAATGGCCTGGGCTGCTTGCACAACCGAGCGTTCCGCATGAACCTGCATGCCCAGAACCACCCCGGATCGCGGCGCGCGGACATCCAGACGCGCAAGGGTCTCGGTTAACGAAAGGCGGCGCTGGCGCAGCTCGATTTCAGAAAATTGCAGGTCGTTCAAGGCGGTGATCGCGTCCTCGCGGGATTGGGATTTGAGGCGCAGGATTTCAATTTCAGCCTCGGCAATGCGGCCACGATTCTGGGCTATGGTGGCTTGCATGGCGCCGGCATTGCCGATCAGATCAGCCACGGCCCGTTGCAAAGCCGAAACACTTCCGGCCTGCGCCAGCCCTTTTTCCAGCAGGTTTTGCTGGTCGGCCAATTCGGCTTGAAGCAAGGTTATTTGTTCTTGCTGGGCGGCCAGTTGTGCCTCGGTGCCCTCAATCTGGTTGGCGATCTGGACAATGCGTTCGTTCATTTGCGCCAGTTCCTCGGCCAATGTCAGGCGGCGGGCGTTAAACAGGCGGGTCTGGCTGGGCATGATATCGGCGAAATCGGGATTTTGCGCTACATCAAGCAATTCGGAATCAAAAGTGATTTCCTCAGCCGCGTCCCGTTCGGCTTTCAGGCGGCTTTGGCGGCCGATCAGTTCAAACAATTGCCCCTCGATGATGTCGATTTCCGATCGGATCTGCACATCGTCAAACCGGATCAAAATATCGCCTGCTTTGACCGTATCGCCGTCAACCACCAGAATCTCGCCAACCACCCCGCCGGTGGGGTGCTGGACAACCTGCCGGTTGCTTTCGACCTCTATCATGCCGCTGGTGACAATCGCGCCAGCAATTTGCGAGGTGGCAGACCAATAGCCAAGCCCGCCAAACAGGCCGGCCATGGCCAACATGCCAAGGGTAACAAACCGCCTTGTGCGCCATTTGTTTTTGGTCATGATGCGTCTTTCGTGCCAAGGCCGCCGACAATCTGGGCATAGTTTTGCACCTGGCCTTTTAACACCTCGTCGCGGGGGCCAAATGCTTTGACCATGCCATTATCCAGATGCAAAACCAGATCACATTCCGCAATGCCGGACGGGCGATGGGCCATGATAATCACCACCCCGCCCTCGGCTTTGATGGCGCGGATGGCGGCATTCAATGCCTCGGCACCATGGCTGTCCAAGTTGGAATTGGGTTCATCCAGCACCAGCAAAACCGGATCGCCAAACATGGCGCGCGCCAGCCC
>JALSGU010000115.1 GCA_026982575.1 Paracoccaceae bacterium
CCCCGATTGGCAAGGCACCCCGCGCGAAACCGGCCCCTTTGCCCGCCACGCCCAGCATCCGCTGGTGGCCGCCCATGGCAGCGGCCTGTTGGCGCGGCTCATGGCGCGGCTGGTGGCGCTGGCCCTTTTGCCCGCCAAAATGCGCCACAGCACCCCGCAAGATGCAACCCCGCCTTTTGGCATGGTCGAAACCGCGCGCGGCCGCCTTGTGCACATGGCCGAGCTGGAGGACGGGCGCATTGCCAGCTATAAAATCCTTGCCCCGACCGAGTGGAATTTTCACCCCGAAGGCGTGGCGGCAAAGGCGCTCAAGGGGCTGGCCCCCGCACAGGCCAAAGCCGTGATCGAGGCGATAGACCCCTGCGTTGATTTTGAACTGAGGGCTGCCTGATGCATGAAATGTCGATCTGTGAAAGCATTATTAACGTGATAGAGCAGCAGGCCGTGGCGCAAAGCTTCAGCAAGGTGAAGCGCGTGCGGCTCGAAATCGGCCCCTTGGCGGGGGTGGAGCTGGAGGCGCTGCGCTTTTCCTTCGATGTGGTTTGCAAGGGCGGGCTGGCCGAGGGTGCGGCGCTTGAGGTGATCGAGCTGCCGATAGATGCGTGGTGCATGATGTGCGCCGAAAAAACCGTGGTAAAACAGCGCTTTGACCCCTGCCCGACCTGTGGCAGCTATCAGGTGCAGATCACAGGCGGCGATGAACTTAGAATCAAGGAAATGGAGGTGGACTGATGTGCACTGTATGCGGATGCTCTGAAGGCGAAGTGAAAATCGAAGGCGGGCATGAGCACCATCATGATCATAGCCATGACCATGCCCACGGCCATGACCACCACTATGGCAAAGGCCCTGCCCATGCCCACGCGCCGGGGCTGAGCCAGGCGCGCATGGTGCAGATCGAAACCGATATTCTGGCCAAAAACAACGAATATGCCGCGGCCAACCGCGCCGAATTTGCCAAGCGCGGCGTGCTGGTGCTTAATCTGGTATCCTCGCCCGGCTCGGGCAAAACCACGCTGCTGACCCGCTCGATCGAGGATATGAAGGCCAAAACCCCGATTGCCGTGATCGAGGGCGACCAGCAAACCGCCAATGATGCCGAGCGTATCCGCGAAACCGGTGTGCCTGCAATTCAAGTGAATACCGGCAAGGGCTGCCATCTGGATGGGCATATGGTGGGCCACGCGCTGGAGCACCTTGAAATCAGCGATGGCGTGCTGTTTATCGAAAACGTTGGCAATCTGGTTTGCCCCGCCGGTTTTGACCTTGGCGAGGCCCATAAAGTGGTGATTCTCAGCGTGACCGAGGGCGAGGACAAGCCGATCAAATACCCCGATATGTTTCACGCTTCGGATCTGATGTTGCTGACCAAAACCGACCTGCTGCCTTACCTCGATTTTGACGTGGAAAAATGCATGGAATATGCCCGCAGGGTCAATCCGAAAATCAAGATCCTCCAGCTTTCTGCCAAGTCTGGTGAGGGGCTAAGTGATTGGTATGACTGGATTGCCACCAGCCAGATGATGAACAAAATAGGGAGCTAAGCCATGTGTCTTGCACTACCGGCCAAAATTGTCGAAATGACCACTGGAGACAACGCGATTGTGTCGCTTGAGGGTGTCAAAAAAGAAATCTCGCTGGCCTTGGTGGCCGATGCCAAAATCGGGGATTATGTGCTGGTGCATGTGGGCTA
>JALSGU010000116.1 GCA_026982575.1 Paracoccaceae bacterium
AGCGGGAAAAACTCGCTGATCAAGGCCAAGGCGGCGGGCAGTGATATCCGCATGGTCTATTCCACCATGGACGCCCTGAAAATCGCACGCGATAACCCCGAGCGCGAGGTGGTTTTCTTTGCCATCGGGTTTGAAACCACCACCCCGCCCACGGCGGTGGCGATCAAGGTGGCGGCGGCGGAAGGGCTGAAGAATTTCAGCGTATTTTGCAACCATGTGTTGACCCCCGCCGCCATTCAGCACATCCTGCAATCGCCCGAACTGCGCGAGCTGGGTCAGGTGCATATTGACGGGTTTTACGGGCCAAGCCATGTGTCCTCGATCATCGGATCGGCGCCTTATGATTACTTCGCCGAGGAGTTTCAAAAGCCGGTGGTGATCGCCGGTTTCGAGCCGCTGGATGTGATGCAATCCACCCTGATGCTGATCCGGCAGATCAACGAAGGCCGCTTTGAAGTGGAAAACGAATATACCCGCGTGGTGACGCCTGAGGGTAATGAAAAAGCGCAGGATATTGTGTCCGAAGTGTTTGAACTCCGCCGCAGCTTTGAATGGCGCGGGCTGGGCGAGGTCCCGTATAGTGCCTTGAAGATCAAAGAAGAATTCGCCGAATATGATGCCGAGCGCCGCTTTGCGGTCTCCGAAAGCAAGGGCAGGGACGTAAAGGGCTGCGAATGCCCTGCCATTCTGCGCGGGGTGAAAAAGCCCACCGATTGCAAGCTGTTTGGCACGGTTTGCACACCGGATAATCCGATGGGGTCCTGCATGGTGTCCTCGGAAGGTTCCTGCGCCGCCTATTGGTCTTATGGCCGCTTCCGGCTGGACCGCGCAAAGGAGGCCGCAGAATGAGCCGTATGGAAAAACGCTTCCCGACCAAAATCAACATGCGCCGTGGCAAGGTCGACATGACCCACGGTTCCGGCGGGCGGGCCATGGCGCAACTTATAGAAGAGCTTTTCGCCAAGCATTTTGACAATGAGCTGCTGGCGCAGGGCAATGACCAAGCGATGTTTGACGCCCCCAAAGGCCGCATGGTGATGAGCGTGGACGGCCATGTGGTCAGCCCGCTGTTTTTCCCCGGCGGTGATATCGGCTCGCTGAGCGTGCATGGCACCATTAACGATGTAGCGATGTCCGGCGCGGTGCCGCTTTACCTGTCGGCAGGGTTCATTCTGGAAGAAGGCTACCCGCTGGCCGACCTCGAAAAGATTGTGATTTCCATGGCCAAGGCGGCCAAAGACGCTGGTGTGCCGGTGGTGACGGGAGATACCAAAGTGGTGGAGCGCGGCAAGGGCGACGGGGTGTTTATCACCACCACCGGCATTGGCGTGGTGCCCGATGGCCTTGATATTTCCGGCACCAATGTGCGCGCCGGAGACGCTATTTTGATTTCCGGCCATATTGGTGATCACGGCGTGGCGATCATGTCGAGCCGCGAAAACCTCGCTTTTGAAACCCAAATCATCAGTGACAGCGCCGCCCTGCACGGGCTGGTGGCCGATATGGTGGCGGCGGTGCCCGAGATCCACGCCCTGCGTGACCCCACCCGCGGCGGGCTGGCGGCAACGCTGAATGAAATCGCCTATCAAGCCGA
>JALSGU010000117.1 GCA_026982575.1 Paracoccaceae bacterium
CCGTCTTTATCCGCGTATTTCTGCAACCTAACACCTTTGCCACGGCCAAGACGCGGCAGATCAGCGGTGGGGAATACCAGCAATTTACGGTTCAGCCCAACACAGGCGATATGATCCCCTGATAAAAACAGACATATCCGTGCCCTGACATTGCCTTTGACATTCAACACCTGTCGCCCATTCCGGGTTTGGGCGATCACGTCATTTTCCGCCACGACAAGTCCATCACCAGCCGAGCTGGCCAATACCAGTTCGCGCCCCGGTTTGTGGATGAAAAACGAAATTATCTCGGCGTCATTGGGCAAATCGACCATCAAACGCATGGGTTCGCCCATGCCCCGCCCGCCGGGCAGATCATTGGCTGAAATCGTATAAAAACGCCCGTTGCTGCCAAAAACCAGCAGCCTGTCGGTGGTTTCCGCATGGAAAATAAACCTCGGCCCGTCACCATCCTTGAATTTCAGCTCCCGGTCCAGCGCGATATGGCCGGTCATGGCCCGCACCCAGCCCATTGTTGAGCACACCACCGTGATCGGTTCACGTTCTATCATGGCTTCCAGCGGCACTTCCTCAATATCGGGCGCATCTGTCAGCACCGTGCGGCGCGCGCCGCCATCGGCGTGTTTGCCAAATTCCTTGCGCGTGGCGCGCAGTTGTTCAATGATTTTATCCCATTGCAATGCATCACTGCCGATCAGGTCTTCCAGACCCGCGCGCTCAACCAGCAAATCATCGCGCTCGCGCTTCAGCTCCATTTCCTCCAGCTTGCGCAAGCTGCGCAACCGCATGTTCAAAATGGCTTCGGCCTGCACATCCGACAGGTCAAATTCAGACATCAACATTGCTTTTGGCTCATCCTCATAGCGGATGATTTCAATCACCCGATCAAGGTTGAGAAAGGCAATAATATAGCCCTCCAATACCTCAAGCCGCGCATCAATTTTGCCCAGCCGGAATTTTGATCGCCGCTGCAAAACATCGCGGCGATGGTCAATAAAGGCGCGCAACACTTCCTTAAGGGTGGAAACCTGCGGCACCAGCCCGTCAATCAGCACATTCATATTCAGCGAAAACCGCGTTTCCAGATCGGATTGCCGGAACAGTGCTTCCATCATCACGGCCGGATCAACGGTTTTGCTGCGCGGTTCCAGCACCAGCCGGATGTCTTCGGCTGATTCGTCGCGCACATCGCCCAGAATTGGGATTTTCTTGGCATTGATGATTTCAGCAATTTTTTCGATCAGCCTGGATTTTTGCACCTGATACGGGATTTCGGTAACAATGATCTGCCAAGCGCCACGCGGCAATTGTTCGATTTCCCATTTGGCACGCAACCGAAAAGACCCACGGCCGGTTTTATAGGCGTTCAGAATATTTTCGCGCGGTTCAATCATCACCCCGCCAGTGGGGAAATCAGGGCCGGGCACCAGATCAACCAGTTTTTCAACCCCCGCATTGGGGAATTTCACCAGATGGATGGCCGCATCAATCAGTTCATTGATATTATGGGGCGGAATATTGGTGGCCATGCCCACGGCAATGCCACTGGACCCATTGGCCAAAAGATTGGGAAACGCGGCCGGCAGCACCACCGGCTCGGTCAGTGACCCGTCATAATTATCACGAAAATCAACCGCATCTTCGGAAATACCTTCCATCAAGGCCTCAGCGGCGGCGGTCATTCTGGCCTCGGTATAGCGCGCGGCGGCGGGGTTATCGCCATCGATATTGCCAAAATTGCCTTGACCATCCACCAGCGGATAACGCACCGCAAAATCCTGCGCCAATCGCGCCATCGCATCATAAATCGCGGCGTCACCATGCGGGTGGTAATTACCCATCACATCGCCAGAGATTTTTGACGATTTGCGATAGCGGCCTTTCGGGTCCAGCTTTAATTCCCGCATGGCAAACAGAATGCGCCGATGCACGGGTTTTAAGCCGTCACGCGCATCGGGCAGCGCACGGTTCATGATGGTCGATAACGCATAGGTCAGATACCGGTCGCCAAGCGCGCGGCGCAGGGGTTCGGATGTTATATGCCCGCCATCGGGTATTTCGGGGGTGTCTTTCTTTTTCGCCATAATACGGGGTGTATAACGCCCGCTCGCATCGGTCCAGCGCAAATAAGCGGGCCACCGCCAACCGGCCAAACAAAACCCTACGGCACCCTCTCGCCCCTGTAGACAGGGATGAATCACCCCGCTAAATATCACATCAAACAACTGGAGAGAGAACAAATGGAATGTAAATCCTGCAAATACTGGTGGCCCTATAAAGGCGGAAGCTTAACCAACCGCAAAGAACAGTCTCGGGAAGAAGCAAAAACCGGCGAATGCCGACGGAACGCCATCGCCCGCACCATAGCGGATGATGGCAGCTTTCCCAGCTCGACCCCTGAACAATGGTGCGGGGAGTTCAAGCCTGTTTAACAGGCCAAGTCCGGATTGAAAAAGGCTTTCCCTGCCCCGATAATCGCTGTATGCCGTTGCAAAACAAGGGGCATAAAAATGCAGAAATCCATCCTGATCACCGGCTGTTCCAGCGGCATCGGTTATGACGCGGCCCATGCATTGCACAAACGCGGCTGGCAGGTATTTGCCAGCTGCCGACAACAAAAAGACGTCGAGCGGCTTCAATCCGAAGGGCTGCAAAGCCTGCTGCTGGATTACACAGACCAAGCCAGCATTGATGCCGCCGTCAAACATGTTTTTGATGCAACCGATGGCACGTTGGACGCGTTGTTCAACAACGGCGCCTATGCCCAGCCCGGTGCTACCGAGGACATGCCGGTTGGGGCGCTCCGCGCTATATTCGAGGTCAATGTGTTTGGCCAATTTGAGCTGATCCGGCAGGTTTTGCCTGCCATGAAAACACGCGGCACGGGGCGGATTATCAATTGTAGCTCTGTGCTGGGCATCATTGCCTTGCCGATGCGCGGGCCGTATTGCGCCACCAAATTCGCGATGGAAGCCATGACAGATGCGTTGCGGTATGAAAACCCGCGCAGCGGCGTGCATTTTATTTCCATCCAGCCCGGGCCGATCACCAGCAAAATTCGTGAAAACGGCATCCCGCATTTTGAAAAATGGGTGGATTGGGAAAATTCCAGCCACCGCGCGGTTTACAAAGAAAAACTGATGCCCAGATTATACGACCCAAAGACCGCGCCCGATAAATTTGAACTGCCCGCCAGTGCGGTCACCAAAAAGCTGATCCATGCGCTGGAAAGCCGCAACCCCAAACCCCGTTACAAAGTCACCACACCCACCTATATTGCAGAAGCAGCCCGAAGGCTGCTATCAAAACGCATGCTAGACCGGATTTTTTCCGGCTAAGGAGGATAAAATGTTTAC
>JALSGU010000118.1 GCA_026982575.1 Paracoccaceae bacterium
AAAATGACCTATAAACCCAAATCCGAGTTTCTGCACGTGATGCAGACCCGCGGATTCATGGCCGATTGCACCGATCTGGAGGGGCTTGATGATGCGCTGACCAAAGGTGTGGTGCCGGGGTATATCGGGTTTGATGCCACCGCGGACAGCCTGCATGTCGGGTCATTGATTCCGATCATGATGTTGCGCTGGCTGCAAAATACCGGCCATAAGCCGATTACCCTGATGGGCGGCGGCACCACCAAAATCGGTGATCCTTCGGGCAAGGATGAATCGCGCCCCGAACTGACACCGGAAAAAATCAACAGCAATATCACCGGAATTCGCAAGGTTTTTGATAAATATCTGCGCTTTGGCGATGGTGAAACCGACGCCATTCAACCCAATAATTCCGATTGGCTGGAGCAGTTGAATTACATTGATTTTCTGCGCGATTACGGGCGGCTTTTTACCATCAACCGGATGTTAAGCTTTGATTCCGTGCGCTTGCGGCTGGACCGAGAACAGCCGCTTACCTTTCTTGAATTCAACTATATGTTGCTGCAAGCCTATGACTTTATGGAGCTGAATAACCGTTTTGGCTGCGCACTGCAAATGGGCGGCTCTGATCAATGGGGCAACATTGTTAACGGCATTGACCTGACACGGCGGGTTAACAAGCAACCGGTTTTTGGCCTGACAACCGCGCTTTTGACCAAGGCTGATGGATCAAAAATGGGCAAATCCGTGGCGGGTGCCGTGTGGCTGAACGAGGACCGGCTAAGCGCTTATGAATTCTGGCAATTCTGGCGCAATACGCTGGATGCGGATGTGGGCAAGTTCTTGAAACTGTTTACCGAATTGCCGCTTGATGAATGCGAGCGTCTGGCCACCCTGCAAGGGGCAGAGATCAACGACGCCAAAATCGCGCTGGCCAATGCCGCCACCGCCATGGCCCATGGTGAACCCGCCGCAAAAGCAGCAATGGCCACCGCGCGTGAAGTGTTTGAAAAAGGTGGCGTGGGGGCCGAATTGCCCACCATCACCCTGCCCACCGCTGAAATTGGCGATGGCATCAGCATTGTGCAGCTTTTTGTCAAAACCGGATTGTCAAAATCCGGCAAAGACGCCAAACGGCTGATCGCCGAAGGCGGTGCCAAACTGAACGATATGACAGTGACCGAGGCTGGAACCATGGTTTCAGCCGATATGATTAAAGCATCGGTAAAGCTGTCAGCAGGTAAAAAACGCCATGCGCTTGTTCACATAAAATAAAGGAACTGACCCTAGAAGGGGCCTGTAGGGTCAGCTTGCATGGATTTCGGTTGTCCTCATGCTGAGGGTATGCACTGCGATGCGGCCTTTTGCCATCTATGGAAATCATTAACGGTGCGGCGAAGGCGAGGCCAAATCCCGCGTGATATGCCAGATGACAGGGCCTATCATTTGCCCATTGGCCTGCAATTTTAGCCGGTGTGCTGGAATAATCACTCAGGGGAGGCTTATGGGCTGTTGTAGTCCATAGCATTTTTGAATGCTTGCCAAAACACTCAGGAGTTTTGTCAGCCTATCGGCTGGCAAAAACATTCCGCATAATAAAATTGGTATGATAGGTGCGTGGGAAGCACGCACCTTACAAATTATTCCATTGTCGGAATAGAGAAATTCGCGCCTTCTTTTGCGCCCGATGGCCAGCGTGATGTCACCGTTTTGGTGCGGGTATAAAACTTGAACGCATCCGGTCCATGTTGGTTCAAATCGCCAAACGCCGATTTTTTCCAACCGCCAAAGGTGTGATAGGCCAAAGGCACCGGAATAGGCACGTTAACCCCGACCATGCCTACATTGATGCGGCTGGCAAAATCACGCGCGGTGTCGCCATCGCGGGTGAAAATCGCGGTGCCGTTGCCATATTCGTGGTCCATGGCATAGCCGATGGCTTCTTCATAGGTTTTGGCGCGCACGGTTGACAGCACCGGACCAAAAATTTCCTGCTTGTAAATATCCATATCGGTGGTGACATTATCAAACAAAGATGCGCCAACAAAAAACCCGTTTTCATAGCCTTGCAACGAAAAATCACGGCCATCAACCGCCAGCGTTGCGCCCTGATCAACGCCCGACTGCACCAGCCCGTTGATTTTTTCTTTGGCCGCAGCGGTAATAACCGGGCCAAAATCAACATCGTCACCCGATGTATAAGGCCCGATCTTCAGGCTCTCGACCCTTGGCGTCAGCGCCGCAATCAGCCGGTCGGCCGTGTCTTCGCCAACCGGCACCGCCACAGAAATTGCCATGCAGCGTTCGCCGGCTGCGCCGTAACCCGCGCCGATCAGCGCATCGACAACATTGTCCATATCCGCATCGGGCATGATGATGGCGTGGTTTTTGGCACCGCCAAATGCCTGCACCCGTTTGCCTTTGGCACAGCCACCCCCATAGATATATTGCGCAATCGGGGTAGACCCCACAAAACCGATCGACTGAATAACCGGATGATCAATAATTGCATCCACAGCCTCTTTATCGCCATTGATAACCTGCATAATGCCTTTTGGCAGGCCTGCTTCTTCCATCAATTCGGCCAGCATAATCGGCACGGATGGGTTACGTTCTGACGGTTTCAGGATAAACGCATTGCCACAGGCAATCGCGGGCGCAAACATCCACATCGGGATCATGGCCGGAAAATTAAACGGGGTAACGCCCGCACAAACCCCGAGCGCTTGTTTCATAGAATACATATCAATGCCGGGGCCAGCCCCGTCGGTATATTCGCCCTTCAGCAATTGCGGCGCGCCGATGCAATATTCAACAACCTCCAGCCCGCGAATAACGTCACCCTTGGCGTCGGGCAGGGTTTTGCCGTGTTCACGCGAAAGCGCCTCGGCCAGTTTATCCATGTCGCGGTGCAGCAAATCCACCATTTTCATAAATACCCGCGCCCGGCGCTGGGGGTTTTTCGCGGCCCAAGCGGGCTGTGCGGCCTCGGCATGTTTGACGGCAATATCCATCTCAGCAGCGCTGGCCAGCGGCGTGCGGGCAATTACCTCGCCAATGGCGGGGTTATAAACATCGGCAAACCGCCCCGATGTGCCGTTAACATGTTCGCCGTTAAGATAGTGGGTAAGTTCCTGCATTGCTGCCTCCTGAAAGAATTTGTCGCAGAGTTTACGCCATTCAGCATAAAGCGAAAGGGCAAATTATGACCAGATGGTAAAATAGATTAGGTCCACTGATTTCTTGACACAAAACCTGCTTCGCGGCACAGTCGGAAAAAGAACCAACGGGAGCATACCATGCAGGTCAAACATATATTGCAAACCAAAGATCTAACCGGAGCTTTGACCATAAA
>JALSGU010000119.1 GCA_026982575.1 Paracoccaceae bacterium
GCTTCCAGCCCGCCCATCACCGGCATGGAAACATCCATCAAAACAACATCGCTGGCATTGCTTAAAAACATATCAACAGCGATCTTGCCATCATTTGCAAACCGGATTTCAACATCCTGGCTTTCGAGCATTTTTTGCAGAATGAACCGGTTGGTTTTGTTGTCCTCGGCCACCAGTATTTTAAGCCCCTTTGGCAGGCCCGTTGCCAAAGGGGCTGCCTTTGGCACGGTTTCCACCGATGTATCTGCCATCGGTAATGTGGCGTGAAAGGTAAAAACCGAACCCGCGCCCTCAACCGAACTAACAGAAATATCGCCCCCCATTTGCTTGGCCAATGCCTTGCTGATGCTTAGCCCCAATCCGGTTCCGTCCACCTTTCGGGTCGACTTTGAATCGATCTGGGTAAACGGGTTAAAAACCTCGTGAATTTGTGTTGGGGCAATGCCGATACCCGTGTCTTTAACCACAACTAAAAAATGACATTGGCCATCTATCATCTGGCGTTTGGTTGATACGGTTATCTGGCCTTTTTCGGTAAATTTAATGGCATTGCCAACCAGATTGATAAGAATTTGCCGAATGCGGCCCTTGTCGCCGATCATGTCTTTTCGTGCTGTGTCCAAACCCTCCAGCACCAGTGTCAGGCCTTTTTGTTCGGCGCCGGGCGATAAAAGCTCAACCAAAGACTGCACCAGCAATTCCGGTGAAAACGGCGCGGTTTTAAGCTGCATTTTTCCAGCCTCAAGGCGCGAAAAATTCAAGATATCGTCAATGATCGACAACAGTGCCTCGCCGGATTCAGAGATGACTTTGGCATATTGAGCCTGTTGATCGCTAAGCGCAGTATTGGTCAAAAGATCAGCCATGCCAACAATACCGTTCATCGGGGTTCTGATTTCATGGCTCATGGTTGCCAGAAATTCCGATTTGACCCGCAGCGCGTTTTCAGCCTCCAGCTTGGCCTCGGCCAAGGCCAGCGCATTTTTCTTGGCTTTGGAAATGTCGCGTTCCACACAGAAATTCAGGATATGCTTGCCGGTTTTGTCAAATATCGGTGTGATGCTGCTTTCCATCCAGACCCGCCCGCCGGATTTGGTGCGGTTTTCAATTTCAACCCGTATATGGCGTGGATCCTGCGCCATGGCCCTGATTTTATTTAATGCTTCTTTCGAGGTCCACGGCCCATCCAGCAATTCACCGATTGTCTGGCCGACGGCCTCGTCAAATGGATAGCCGGTAATGCTGGTAAATTTGGCGTTCACCCAGGTGATTTTTGCATCGGGGGTTGAAATAATAATGCCGTCATTCACATTTTCGGCAACCATGGCCAGCTTGCTTGCCTCGCGCTGCTGTTCTTCCAGCTCGGCGTTGGAAATGTGGCTGTCACGTTCCGCAACAAGGATTTTACGCATATTTATGCGGTTATTCGATTGATAGCGATACAAAAATGACAATAACCGCGAAATCACATAAGCCAGAATCAGGGCTGCGCCAAAATCAACCGCCAGGATTGCCGGTTCAGTCAGGCCAAGGATGAAATCCACTGCAAAAACCGAAAGCATCGCAGTGGCAAAAATACCTTGTTTGATGCGGGTAACAAGCCGGAAATAAAAAATCGCCATGCCAGCATCAATGGCGGTACTGATCAGCATTACCAGCGCAAAAAAATGCGCCGGTGGCCCGCCAATCAACCAGACCAGAACAATTGAGGCTGCAATGGTTCCTGTTTGAATAATTGCGGTTACTACGGCAAATTTCTGCAAGGCCCGAAACCGGTCAGCCTGAAACCGTTTGCGCATGATTTTGCGCAAAACCAGCACATCCAGAACCTCGCCGGATGTGGTCAGCAAAAAAATCCAAAATCCGAATTTCGGGGTTAATAAAAAGCTGATCGACAG
Organism: Paracoccaceae bacterium; assembly: GCA_026982575.1. GTDB lineage: Bacteria > Pseudomonadota > Alphaproteobacteria > Rhodobacterales > Rhodobacteraceae > UBA3077. The sequence goes on from JALSGU010000119.1 coordinate 1,899, forward strand.
ACCGGAGATTGCCAGCACAATCATGCGCGGCCAGAAATACCCCAGCCGCGATCTGCAATAGCGCCAGAACAACCCTTCGTCCGAGGCGTTTTTGTCAAATTTTTCAAGCGCCGCTGAAACCGTAGCCACAATAAAACCTTTTGAACCGAATCTGCGTTGGACAACGCAAAAACCAATATCAGACAGGCATTAACAAGTTATTCCACGCATTCACACTGCTTTTAATCCGCGACCCTTTAACAAAGCATCAACCAATGGCAATGCCCCGCGAAAGGCTTTGTATAAATCTTCGGGGTCTTTTGATCCACCGGCTGAATAAATATGCTTGGCCAGACGCGCTGCCGTTTTTGGGTCAAAAATATCGCCAGCCTCGTTGAATGCCTCAAAGGCATCGGCGTCCATGACCTCGGACCACATATAGGAATAATATCCGGCCGCATATCCGTCACCGGAAAACACATGAGCAAAATTCGGGGTGGCATGGCGCATGCGGATGGCGGCGGGCATTTCCAGCCTGTCCAGCGTTTGCGCCTGTGCCGCCATCGCATCGGAGGGCGGTTGGCCGCTATGGAAATCAAGATCAACCATGGCCGAGCTGATGAATTCAACCGTATCAAAGCCAGATCCGAAATTTTCAGCGGCTTTCAGGCGGTCAAGCAGGTCTTGCGGCATCGGTTCACCGGTTTTTACGTGCAACGCATGTTGGCGCAATATTTGTGGATGCGCGCCCCAATGTTCAAACAACTGGCTGGGCAATTCAACAAAATCGCGTGCTACCGATGTGCCGGCAATAAACCCGTAGGTCACATCGGACATCAGGGAATGCAGCGCATGGCCAAATTCATGGAACAGCGTGCGCAGATC
>JALSGU010000120.1 GCA_026982575.1 Paracoccaceae bacterium
AAAAACGGCACAATCAGGGACCGCGAAGTGGTAATAATATGCCCGTCGATATTCCGGTCTTTGGCAGCGGCCGCTGCTGCGGCGACCAGATCATCGGGCAGGCCTTGCAGCGCGTCTGTATCCAGTTCCATAAACCAGTTGCGTTCATCTGCCAGCAGGTTTTGAGTGAACGCGGTGCCAAGGCTGGCCAGATTGCCCATAATTTCAGCCAACCGCAGCTTGTCGTCGCCTTTCAGCTTTGCACCGGCGCGCACAAACATTTTGCGATACAGACTTAAAACCCGTTTTTGCTCAGCGTTCAGATCGTGTTCTGAAATCGCATCCACTCGCACCCAAAGATCAGCATTCATCAGCAATTCAGACGAATATGCCGCCAGCTTTGGTGACAGATCCTGTTGTAATTCTTCCAGCTCTGGGGTGCTGTCGGCACCGGCAATGTTGAAAAACACACCGGCTACACGGTCAAGTAACCTGTCGGAACGCTCCAACGCCTCGATGGTGTTTTCAAATGTCGCGGGAAAAATATCCGCAGCAATCACAGCGCTATTTTTGCGGCCCTCCTTCAGCGCAGCATCAAAAGCCGGGGCAAAATCTTTGGTTTCGATCTGTGCAAATGGCGGCATTGCAAACGGGGTATTCCAGTCGGATAATAATGTATTCACGGGGTGCCCTTTTTGGTTTGCCTGAAACCTATTTGCTTTGTATTCAAACAACCAGAAAATTATTTCAGGTTTTTTGATATTTCAGCGACGGAATATATTTGCTGCCGCGTATTATGTATTCATAAAGGCGAATGCATTGGGTGTTTGCTGCTTTCCGGAGACATAAAATGAAAAATATCGTCCTTGCATTATCTGCAACAACTCTTTTAGCCACTGCCGCTTTTGCCCAAGTCACCCCCGGTGCCGGTTTTATCAATGGATGGGATTATGACCAGAACGGTCAGGTCACCGTTGAGGAAATTACAGAGCGTCGCGGAGATATCTTTGTAACTTTCGATGCAGATGAAAACGGGTTTCTAAGTGCCGAAGAATATGTTGCCTTTGACGAGGCCCGCGCTGCGGATCAGGCTGGCAAAACCACTCAGGTTCAAGCCCGCGCGAACGGTCCCAAACCTTCGGTTGGCATGACACTGGAATTCAACGATGTTGACGGTGATGGCCGGGTTTCAACCGAAGAATTCCTTGCGCAATCACCGGCATGGTTTGCCTTGCTTGATACCAACGCAGACGGGGTTGTTACATCCGATGATTTTGGTCGCCCGTAATTGACAGGCCCGAAAGTGAAAGGCCCGAAAGTGAAAGGGGTGCCACCATTTGTTGGTGACACCCCCGTAATTTTTGCGCAGATGATTATTCCATATCAAATACAAAGCGCACGGTAACCGGTGTTGTGCGGGTAATGGCGGGCAGGCTGGCCAGTTCTTGCAGCACATCGATGCCCGCATCAATGCCCAGATCATAGGTCGATAAAAACACCATACCGTCTGATACCAGCATTACCCGGGTTTCCGACAGGCGCACCGCAATCATCGGCGCGTCAAATCCGGTTTCTACGCCCAGCAGGTCTAGGGTTGCGTCAACCGTTACGCTGGTCATGTCACCCACGGCCAGACCTTCAAGCGTTTCCATATCTACCATAGCCGATACCGTGGCGGCTGCCATGCCACCAAAAACATGTTCGATCATGCGTTCATTGCGGATGTCGATATTGGTTTGCACGCTGCCAAGGCCAATGGAAACCATCACATTTCCGTCGGCATCAACCCCGCCGGACAGGTCCGAAAAACTGTTGGTCTCGCCGATTTCGGCTTTTTTGATGGACCCGAATGAAATGCTGGAGGCCGCGCCATCCAGAACCCAGCTGCCCGCATTGGCAAAAGTTGCGCTGCTGGCCAGAATTGCAGCCGCAAGGCCTGTTATAATTTTATGCATTGAATGATCTCCCCGATCGGCTAAGTTGGCCTCGATTTTTCGACACCATGAATTGTTAACACCGGGGAACAGCATTATATTCGCTTCCAATGATAAAATAATCCGCAAAGCCTTAATTGCCATGCATCCGCGCCTGTGGCGGTTTGCCTATGGGCTGGTGCGAAACCGCGCCGCAGCCGATGATCTGGCACAGGCAACCTGTTTGCGCGCATTGGAAAAAGCCGGACAATTCCAAAAAGGCACCCATGCCGATCGCTGGATATTTACCATTTGCCGCAATATCTGGCTGAATGACCTGCGCGCCGGTAAATTACGGCTGGGTATGGGCGTTGTTCCCGCCGACGAAAGCGACCTTCAAGCAAAAAACTGTGATCCGGTCGAGAATATTTTTGCGTCCGAGGTGTTAACCAAAGTAATGGCCCTGCCCGATGCCCAGCGCGAAACGGTTTTGCTAACCTATGTCGAAGGGTTCAGCTATAAGGATACCGCCGCGATGCTGGATATCCCGATTGGCACGGTAATGAGCAGGCTATCGGCAGCGCGCAAAGCATTGGCGCCGCTTAACAAGGAAGTCGAGTAATGTATTCTGACGAAGATATAACCGCCTATCTTGATGGCGAATTGCCCGTGGCAGAAATGGCCGCGATGAAAACCGCCATTGAAAACGGTAAAATACCGCAAGCGCGGCTTGATGCATTACACATGGACAAAGCCGCATTAAGCACCGCGTTTGCACCGCTTTTGGCCACCGCGCCTGAACTGGCATTGCCGGTTGCAAAACCGCGCTGGGTCTTGCCTGCACTTGCGGCATCGGTGGCGCTGGTGATCGGCATCGGGCTTGGCACCCGGTTGCAAGCTCCTCAATCCGGCTGGGAAATGGAGGTTGCCCATTATCAGGCGCTTTATGTTTTGGAAACCCTGTCGGTGATCGAACCCGATCTTGACCGGCTTACGCAGGAAGTCGCCAAAACCAACGCCTTGCTTGGCCTTGATATGAGCATCGAAACCCTGAACGGATTTGAAGGGCTGACCTTGCGGCGCGCACAGGTATTGGGGTTTGAAGGGCAGGTATTGATTCAAATCGCCTATACGATGGCAGACGGCACGCCGGTTGCGTTTTGTATTCTGAAACGTCAAAATTCGGTTGAACAGCCGGTCAGCACCACCGAATTGCTGGGCCTTGCAACCGCCACTTGGCAAAATTCGGGCTATAGTTTTTTGACCATTGGCGGTGATGACCCGAAATTGATGGCTGATTTTGCCCGGCATCTGGCCGCGGCGATTTAACCTTTTGGTGCGGCGCGCATTTTACTTTCCAGACGCCGCAAAAGCAGCGATAATCCGACTGTCATGATCAGATAGATATAGGCGACGATATTATAGGTCTCCAGATATTTATAAGACCCGGCCGCGTATATTTTGCCAAGCTGGGCAATATCGGCAACCCCCAGAATAGACACCAGCGAGCTGTCCTTGATCAGGGCGATAAAATCATTGCCAAGCGGCGGTAATATGGTGCGGATGGCTTGGGGAAATATGATTTTTCTGAACCGCTGCCAGCCATTCAGGCCCAGCGCTTTTGCGGCCTCTATCTGGCCGGTGTCAACCGATTGAATGCCGGCGCGAAACACCTCGGCAATAAAGGCCGAATAACCGATGGTCAGGGCAATTACCGCCCGCCAGAACAGCGACAGATCACGGGTGCGCATCGGGTCAAACCCAAAGGGTTCAATGGCCCAGTTTATGGCCCCAACCAGCATCGGCGCGCCAACAAAAGACACATAGATCAGCATTACCAATATGGGAATGCCGCGAATAATCTCGATATAAAACCGCGCCAATTGCCGGAATATCAAAAACCGCGACAGCGACCCAACCGCCATTAACAGCCCGATCAAGGATGCGGCAAAAAACGCAAACACGGTTACAAATATGGTAACCCAGATGCCGCGCGAAACGATGGTGATAATCTGTGTATAAAGTTCGTCGGTATAAACGCGATACGCCAGATACAGGCCAATAGCGACCGCAACCAGCAGCCAATACGGGAAATCTTTTGAGTCGTTTTGCGGGGTCAGCATATTAAAAGCCTGCCCCCGCCGGAACGGGGGCAGCCATCGGGCTTAACCGCCCATATCGTATTCAAGGAACCATTTGACATTCAGCGCTTCAATGGTGCCGTCAGCCTTCATGGATGCAATCGCGGCATTGATCGGCCCGACCAGTTCAGACCCCATCGGAAAGATAAACCCGAAATCCTCGGTGCCCATCGCATCCCCGATCAATTTGAACGTATCGGGGTTGGCGCGCACATAACCCGCACCGGCAGTGCCGTCGGTCAGCACCACGTCAACATCACCGGCTTTCAGCGCCTGAACGGTAATGCCAAAGGTTTCAAACAGCTTGATACGGGGGTTGGCCTCGTCTGCATCCAGCATATTATAGACCGCCACATAAAACGGCGTGGTGCCGGGCTGGGCGCCAACCAGACCTTGCTCAAAGGCCGCAAAACTGCTGCCATCGGTAAAACGGTCTTCATCGGCACGCACCAGCATAAACATTTCCGAACGCATGTAAGGATCGGAAAAATCGACAATTTCAGCACGGTCATCGCGGATGGTAATGCCGGTCATGCCCATGTCATATTCACCACCGGAAACCGCAGGGATCATCGCATCCCAGCTGATGTTCTGGTATTCCACAGTAATATTCAAACGGCTGGCAATTTCCGCCATGGCATCATATTCCCAGCCAATGGCGTTACCGGTGGATGGTTCAATAAATTGCAACGGCGGATAGGCATTTTCAGTAACCACCACCACGGTTTGCCCAGCAAGATCGGGCAGGTCTTGCGCCAGTGCGGTTGTGACCAGCATGGTTGCGGCAGCGGCCGCCAGAATCAATTTATTTTTCATTTTTTCCTCCTGTTTATAATAACAGGACTATGGCGCAGGGTTGGCAGCCTGACAAGGCGCGTGGTCGGTATCGTTTGATCAGGTGTCGGGCAAGATGGCTTGTTATTTTTATGCCAAGGGTAAAAACTAGGGAAACAACGCAACGGAGAACCCCATGAAAACCCATGTCAAAGCATGTATCGTTGGTGGCGGCGCGGTGGGTGCCGGCATTGCCTATCATCTGGCCAAAGCCGGCTGGAACGATGTGATGTTGCTGGAGCGTGACGAGCTGACATCGGGGTCAACATGGCATGCGGCGGGGCTGTTGCCTCTATTTAACATGGGTTATGCCACCACCCATATCCATGATTATTCGGTGCGGTTTTATAAGGAGCTGGAGGCCGAAACCGGCCTGAATGCAGGGTTTTCGGTGGTGGGGAATTTGCGTATGGCCCAAACCCAAGATCGTATGGATGAATTTTATCTGTACTCCGCCACGGCGGATACGGTTGGCATTCCGCATGAATTTCTAACCCCGAAACAAATCAAATCCCGCTGGCCGCTGATCAATACCGATGATCTGCAAGGCGCGTTGTTTCACCCGACCGATGGCTATATCAACCCCGCCGATGTCACCATGGCCATGGCCAAAGGCGCGCGGCAACGCGGCGTGGAAATCATCCGTAAACGCCAAGTTGACAGCTATGAATGGGCGGGAGATCACTGGATTATTCGCGGGGCTGTTATGATTGAAAAGGGCGGCAATCTGGTGGCATCTGACGAGACATTCGAGATCCATGCCGAACATGTGGTCACCGCCACTGGCAACCACGCCCAGCGCACCGCCAAAATGCTTGGCATTAAAATGCCCGCCATCCCCGTTGAACACCAGTTTATTGTCACCGATATCGACCCTGCCTTGCAGGAATGGCGCCAGCAAAACCCCGAACATCCGGTTATTCGCGATGCCGATGCGCAATCCTATGTGCGTGAGGAACACGGTGGCTGGATATTGGGGGTTTATGAAAAACACGCGCCTGCGCGGTTTGAACACGGGGTGCCCGACAGTTTCCGCGCGGACCTGTTTCCGCTGGCGCTGGATCGCATTGAAGATCAATATATGGCGATGATCCACCGTATTCCGTCATGTGAAAACAGCGGGTTAAAGGATGATTTTAACGGCCCGATCTGTTATACACCCGATGGTAACCCGCTGGTTGGCCCCGCGCCCGGCCTGCGCAATATGTGGCTGGCTGAAGGCTTTTCATTCGGCATCACCGCCGCTGGCGGCGTCGGCTATTATCTGGCGCAAATGATGGTTTCAGGCGAGGCAGAGATAGACATGGCGTCGCTTGACCCTAAGCGTTATGGCGATTGGGTGACAACCGAATACGCCAGCCGTAAAAACGAGGAATGTTATGACCACGTATACATTCTGCACCACCCCGACGAGGAACGCCCCGCTTGCCGCCCATTACGCACCGCCCCTTGTTATGACCGCATGAAAGCCCACGGCGCACAATTCGGCGTGGTCAACGGCATGGAGCGCCCGAATTATTTTGGGCCGCTAGATGCACCCGATAATTTTGACCATGACAGCCGTTCTTTTCGTCGCGGCGCATGGTGGCAATATGCGGTGGACGAGGCACGGGCGATACGGGAAGGCGTTGGCCTGATTGATGCCACAGCGTTCACAAAGCACCGCGTCAAAGGGCCGGGCGCAACCGCATTTCTGGACTGGTTCACCTGTAATAAGCTGCCCCGTATTGGCCGCATTAACCTGACCTATGCGCTGACAAATGCCGGAACCACCCGCACCGAATATACCATTGTTCGCGAAGACGCGGATGAATATTATCTGGTCAGCTCCGGTGCGCTTACCAATTATGACGGCGATTTTCTGCGCAAAGCCGCAGCGGATAAAGCCAGCGAATTTGGCTATATCGAGGTGCAAAATGTCACCACCCAATACGGCGTATTTGCCATTGCCGGCCCCAAATCCCGCGATGTGTTAACCAAAATCATCAATGACGCCGACCCTGCCACCGCGCTATCCAACAAAAATTTCCCGTGGCTATCCAGCAAAAACATCGAACTTGGCATGTGCCCCGTCCATGCCATCCGCGTAGCCTATACCGGCGAACTTGGCTGGGAATTGCACCACCCGATCGAGATGCAAAACTATCTGTTTGACCTGATCATGGATGCAGGCAAGGAACACGGGTTGAAACTGGTGGGCGCGCGGGCGCAAAACTGGCTGCGGCAGGAAAAATCATACCGTGCCTTTGGCACCGAGCTGGGCCGCGATGCCACCCCGATAGAGGCTGACCTGCCGCGCTTTATCGACCTGTCAAAAGATTTTAACGGCAAAGAAGCAATGCAGAAAATCGGCCTGCGCAGCAAATGCGTAACCCTGCTGATTGACGGCCCATCCGATGCCGACCCATGGGGCCGCGAGGCACTGTTTGACGGCGATATAAAGGTAGGGCGCTTAACATCCGGCGGATATTCCGTGCATTTTGGCAAATCCATCGGTATGGGCTATGTCAGCCCTGATTTGGCGGTTGTTGGCCAGAAACTGAAGGTCAAAATGCAAAACCGGCTTTGGGATTGCGAAATCGTTGAGGACAGCCCCTATGATCCGAAAAACACCAGCATCCGCAAAGGCTTCTAACTGCGTTTATCATCATCGGCAACAACACCCCCGGGGGGATGCTTTGCCCGGAATTGCCAGCGCCATAAGAAGCACCGCCAAAATGCCCACACCCCCGACCGAGGCTTTGGTAAACCCGACCAGCAGCGCCGGCAAGGCGATATAGCCGTAATCGAGATCACTTAAATCCAATGATTACCCCGTAGGGTGCGTGGTTTCCACGCACCATTCCCCTTACATGCCCAATGCTTCTTTATACATGTCCAGCACGGCTTCTTCTTCGGAGATTTCCTGCGGGTCTTTTTTGCGTAATGCTACGATTTTACGCAAGATTTTGGTGTCATAGCCACGGGATTTGGCCTCGGCCATGACTTCTTTCTGGTGATCCGCAATGTCTTTTTTCTCGATCTCCAGCCGCTCGAACCGTTCTACAAAACTGCGCAATTCAGCCGAGGTAACCCGATAAGCGCTTTGCTGGATGTCATCATTTTCAATTTCGCCGTTTGTAGATTCGTTATTCATTTTACTGCCCTGTTTGCCTGAATGTAGAAGCCGGACAATATCGACAAGCCCGATCAACAGCAAGCCCGACGGCAAGACATGCTTGCCTAATTTGTCGCGCTGAAATATCCAGTGCAAAACGGAGGGGCGAATAATGCAATATATGGTTTATGGCGGCGCAGGAATGGCAGTTATGGGGTTGGTTGGTATTGGTTTTTGTGTCCGTCTGGCAGGCAGAATAAAACGGGATGCGGATGCAGGCGAAGACACCAAAGACCGGATGCAAACATTGGTGGCGCTGAACACTGCTTCGCTTGGCATCGCCTTTATCGGTCTTGCCGCAGCCACTGTGGGTGTATTGATGTCATGAAGGTTCTGATTGCCACCAGCACCACCGATTTTGACCCGACCGAGGTCGCCCTGCCATGGCAAATTCTGTCAAATGCAGGCATAGACGTGCATTTTGCCACCGATACCGGCACCATGGGTGCAGCAGACGAGCATATGTTAAACGGTGATTATTTCGGTTTTTTAACCAAATTATTGGTAGCACGGCAAGATGCCCAGGATGCCTATGCGGAAATGCTGAAAGACAGCGCTTTTCAAAACCCGATGCCGTATTCTGCCATCAATGTTGATAATTTTGACGGGCTTATTCTGCCGGGTGGCCATGCCAAGGGCATCAAGGTCTATCTGGAATCGGAGGTCTTGCAAAACCGGATTGTTGATTTTTTTGCGGCAAACAAAGTGGTGGGTGCGGTGTGCCACGGGGTGGTGGCAGCAGCGCGCAGCATTGATCCCGACACCGGAAAATCGGTTTTATACGGCCGCAAAACCACGGCGCTTTTGCGGCGCCAAGAATTGATTGCCTATAACATGACCAAAACGATGATGGATGATTATTTTCTGACCTATCCCATCACCGTTGAGGAAGAAGTGCGTGCCGTGCTGGCAGACCCAGCGGATTTTCTGAGCGGCAAAAACCCGCTGTTTCGTGACAGCATGAAAAAGCTGAAACGCGGGTTTAGCGTACGGGATGGCAATTATATTTCAGCGCGCTGGCCCGGTGATATTTATACTTTTTCGCTCGGGTTTCTGGAATTGTTACAGGGGGATACCTGATCAATTGCATTGCAAATCATTTCCAGGCATTCGGATGTGCTAAACCGGTGGTCGGCACCCTTGACCAACGTTAAATGAATATCATCGCCCGATGCATGTTCCAGCAACCGCAACGCCACCGACTGGTCTACGTCTTTGTCAGCAGTGCCTTGTAAAAATCGTGTTGGAAACGGCAGCAGCAGCGGGTCGCGCAGCACCAGTTGATTGCGGCCGTCATTAATCAGTTTTTTGGTAATGATATAAGGAGCATCATATTCAGATGGCAATTCAATCTGGCCTTTTGCCAAAAGTTGCTGGCGTTGATCATTGTCAAACCCTGCCCACATTGAATCTTCGGTAAAGTCCGGCGCGGCGGCAATGCCAACCAGCCCCGCAACCCGTTCAGGCATGGATTTGGCCAAAATCAGCGCAATCCAGCCCCCCATTGAAGACCCGACCAGAACCTGCGGACCTTTGGTCAGGGCATTGATAATGGCAGCCGCATCTTGTGCCCATTCACCAATTGACCCGTCGGCAAACCTGCCCGAGGACTGGCCATGGCCGGAATAATCAAACCGCAAAAACGACCTGCCCTGCGATTGCGCCCAATCTTCCAGAAACAGGGCTTTGGTGCCTTGCATATCGGAATGAAACCCGCCCAGAAACACAATCCCGGCGGTACCCGGTTTTTGACTGGATTGATGATAGGCCAGCCGTCGCCGCTGATTCGTTTCAAAAAACTTAAGCTTGCCCATATTATACACCCTTGGCTGATTTACCCTTTATACCCAACCTGCATGGCGCACAAAAGCCCGAATTATGCAGGCATATATAGAAATGAGCATGCAAAACGACGTGCTAAAGGAAGTTCTCGGAAAAAGTAGCACGACCGCCCCTGAGGAAGGGACCTCTCGGTGATTACGGGCAATCACCAAAAACGGGCTTCAATCGGAAAGGGTTGGGCATAGAAGTAGATTTTTGCTGTCGGCGGTAGGTCTCTACCTGAACCGGCTCGAAACGGCCATCCCTGTCGCGCAAATGTAGGGTCAGAGCCGCCCTGTCACTGCCCTTGCCAAGCCAGCCAAAGGTGCCAAGGTTGATACGGGAAAAGCCAAGGGGTGCGGCGGCCGAAAGCCTGGCTAACAGCCGCCGCGCAGAATTGTCAGGACTTAATAATCGGAATCGCTTTCCATGTTGCCATGGTCCATTTCCATTTCCATTTCCGGCATCCGCTCCAGATCAATGATGATATCCACATCCATCTCTCCGGCTTGTTCGAATACAAAGGTAACGGTGATGGATTCGCCGTCAACAAACGGGCCGTTCAGGCCCATCATCATCACATGTTTGCCGCCGCGTTCCAGCATAGTCATACCGCCGGCAGGAAGAGCAAAACCTTCTTCGACGTGGATCATATGCGCAACGCCGTCTTCCATGATATGGGTGTGCAGCTCGCTGCGCTTTGCGACATCTGTGCGCACATCGATCAAGCGGTCGTCGGTATCACCGGTATTCATGATCTGCATAAAAGCAGCGCCGGATTTTGCATTGGGCGAAGCCGAACGCGCATAGGCATCCGAAATAACAATTTCGGCAAAAACAGGCAGGGTGACAAAGGAAAGGGCTGCCGAAAGGGCAAGGGTTTTAATAGACATTTTAGTCTCCGGGTTAAGTTTGGTTGAAAGGTTCAGCCAAATTCCGGAGGGCCACGCGCATAGGAAAATAATTGCGTAGACAGCCGCAAAAACATATCGGGCAGCGGGTGAAATCGCGCCAGAACCACAGGGGTCGCCAAGGGCATAACCTGAGAATTATTGCCGATCACAGCTGTGGAAATGCAACATTTGCCACAGTCATGCGACATCGGAACCGGCGTTCCGTTCATGCCGATCATGGCGATGCGTTCGCCGCCGGCACCACAAATAATCATGCGCTGGCCACCAGCCGACGCGGCGCTGCCATAGCTGCCAAAAACCGCAGAAAACAGAACTGTAAATGCCAGCAGAATATTAAAGAAATAATGGCGCATAGTCACAGCCTAGCCCCTGTAACAGCCAACAGGCAAGCGGCAAATTGAAACAGCCCCGTCAGGGTTTCCCGACGAGGCTGTGAGTAATGTATTCACCACATGCTTAAGCTTCGGCTTGTGCCTTTGCGATGTCTTTTTTGACTTTCAGCGCCGCAATCGACAGCTCGCTGTCTTTGGCTTTGGCCATAAATGCATCCAGCCCACCGCGATGGTCAACGGTGCGCAAAGCAGATGCAGACACGCGGAATTTGAACGAGCGGTCCAGCGTTTCCGATGCCATGGTCACATCAACCAGGTTCGGGCGAAACACGCGGCGCGTGCGGTTTTTGGCGTGGCTGACATTGTTGCCAGTCATGACACCTTTGCCAGTAAGTTCACAACGACGAGACATAAGCGTCCCCTTATAGTTAGAGCGGCAAATCCCGCACATGAATTTCAGAGCCGTTTATTACGGCGGGCTGCACCGAAGGTCAAGGGATTCGAGGCGGTAAAATGCTTAAATAGCACATCAATCTCGGTTTATAAGCGTCAATTCCTGCGGAACAAGGATTTCCAGATCAAAACACCGCTCTGCTTTTGATGGTAGCACATAGTTTCAATGGGCCAAACAGGGCAGCATCAACAGTGACTTTGCCTTATTCAGGCCATGGCCCGTTGTTTTCCTTTACCGATTCCATTGACACAAAGGTCGATGAACTGGTGACATAAGGCAATGCCGAAATTTTTTCACCCATTACCGCGCGGTAGTCGGAAATATTCTGGGTGCGCACCTTTAGCAGGTAATCAAAGCCCCCTGCAATCATGTGGCATTGTTCCACCTCTGGGGTTTTACGCACAGCTGAATTAAATGCCTCCAGCGCTTTGGCGCGGGTGTCCGACAGGGTGACCTGCACAAATGCGATATGGTCCAACCCCAGTTTTTCAGGGCAAAGCATGGCACGATAGCCCAGAATATAGCCCGATTTTTCCAGCCGCTTAACCCGCAATTGACACGGCGATTTAGACAGGCCCACCAGTTTGGAAAGGTTGGTTATGCTGATCCGGCCATCGGCAGCCAGATGCCGCAGAATCGCTTTGTCTATCTGGTCCAGGTCACTTCTTCCCATCAAATTCCCTCGCACAAGCGTAATTTAAGTGATTTTCACTATTTTTATCCAAAATTCAAGCATTTTCACCAATAAATACGCGGTATTCTTGGGAAAAAGGAGCCTGCCATGTCCAACCCTCGCGCTGCCATCCGTAATGCCATTCATCCCGATGAAACCGCTGCACTTTTGGCGCTGATAAAGCGGGCTGGCTTATCCCCGCAACAGCGCCGCGATATTGCAGATTCCGCTGCAAACCTTGTGCGCGATATTCGCACCCATGCCAAACCCGGCATCATGGAGGTTTTTCTGGAGGAATACGGTCTTTCCACCGATGAAGGCATCGCGCTGATGTGTCTGGCCGAGGCCCTGTTGCGGGTACCCGATGCCGAAACAATTGACGCCCTGATCGAAGATAAAATCGCGCCGGGCAATTGGGGCAAACATCTGGGCAAATCCGCGTCATCATTGGTGAATGCATCCACTTGGGCGCTGTTGTTAACCGGCAAGGTGCTGGATGAGGGCCAAGGCATTACCGGCCTGTTGCGCGGCATGCTTAAACGGGTCGGCGAACCGGTGATCCGCCATGCCGTTGGCCGCGCCATGCGCGAAATGGGGCGGCAATTTGTGCTGGGGCGCGATATTGCCGAGGCCTTGAAACGGGCCAAAACCGCTGAAAACAACGGCTATACCTATTCTTACGATATGCTGGGAGAGGCCGCCATCACAGCCGCGGATGCACAGCAATATCTGGCTGCATATTCCGATGCCATCAGCGCGGTTTCTAACAGATGCACCGATACCGATATTCGCAACAATCCCGGTATTTCGATTAAACTTTCGGCCCTGCATCCGCGTTATGAATATATCCAGCGCGACCGGGTTCTGGCTGAGCTGGTGCCACGGGTTTTGCAACTGGCAAGGCAGGCCAAGGCTGGCGGCATGGGATTCAACATCGATGCCGAAGAAGCCGCACGGCTGGATCTTTCGCTGGATGTGATCGAGGCGGTTCTGTCGGATACATCCTTGCAAGGCTGGGATGGTTTCGGTGTGGTGGTTCAGGCCTATAGCCCCCGCGCGCCATATGTCATTGACTGGCTGCACGCGCTGGCAACAAAGCTCGATCGCCGTATCATGGTGCGGCTGGTCAAGGGTGCTTACTGGGATACAGAAATCAAACTGGCGCAGGTCGAAGGGTTGGCTGGCTATCCGGTATTTACCCGCAAGGCCACAACCGATATTTCCTATATCGCCTGCGCACGGCAATTGCTGGGGATGACCGACCGGATTTACCCGCAATTCGCCACCCATAATGCCCATTCAGTGGCGGCAATTCTGGCCATGGCACCCGATCATAATGCCTTTGAATTCCAGCGCCTGCACGGCATGGGAGAGGCCCTGCATGATACGGTTCATAGCAACAACACCACCCGTTGCCGCATTTATGCGCCGGTGGGTGCCCACCGCGATTTGTTGGCCTATCTTGTGCGGCGGCTGCTGGAAAACGGGGCCAACAGTTCATTTGTGAACCAGATTATTGATCAGGATGTCGCGCCCGAAACCGTGGCAGCAGACCCGTTTTTAACGGCAGAAACCTATCTGGAAAGCGCTGCAAACCCTGCCATTGCAGCGCCTTGCGATATTTTTAACCCACGCAAAAATTCCAGCGGGCACGATATTTCAGACCCGCTGGAGATCAAAAAAATTATCCAGCACCGTGAGGAATTTGCAAAAACCCTTTGGCAGGCGGGGCCAATAACGGTGTCAGGCAAAGCCAGCGGCGCAACCCTGAATATCACCAACCCCGCACAGCCCGACCAGATTGTCGGCACGGCAACCGAGGCCAGCACTCAGGATGCAAAAACCGCAATCACTAACGCCAAACCATGGCAGGCCAGCCCGCAAACCCGCGCCGAAACCTTGTGCAAGGCCGCGGATTTGCTGGAACAGAACAGCGCTGAATTTTATGCGCTTTTGGCACGCGAGGCCGGAAAAACCCTTAACGATGCCATCGGGGAATTGCGCGAGGCGGTGGATTTTATGCGCTATTACGCGGCAGATATCCAGAACCTGACCCAGCCCGCATTGGGGGTCATTGCCTGTATTTCCCCGTGGAATTTTCCGCTGGCGATTTTTTGCGGCCAGATCAGTGCGGGTTTGGCGGCGGGTAATGCGGTGATTGCCAAACCGGCCGAAACCACCCCGATAACCGGATTTCGCGCCGTGCAAATGTTGCACCAGGCCGGCGTGCCAAAAACCGCTTTGCAATTTTTGCCCGGCCAAGGTGTCATCATTGGCGCCGCGCTTTCCAGTGATCCGCGTATTGACGGGCTTTGTTTTACCGGTTCCACCCCCACAGCCCAGCATATCAATCGCAGCATGGCCAAAAACCTGTCACCTTTTGCGCCGCTGATTGCCGAAACCGGCGGCATAAACGCCATGATTGTTGACAGCACCAGCCTGTTTGAACAAGCAGTGCAAGATGTCATTGCCTCGGCATTTCAAAGCGCGGGGCAGCGCTGTTCGGCGCTGCGGGTTTTATATGTGCAGCAAGACATTGCCAAAGAATTCGAAACCATGCTGATCGGCGCAATGGCAGAGCTGAAACAGGCAGACCCTTGGCAGATAGATACCGATGTCGGGCCGCTGATTGATGCCGTTTCCCATCGGAAAATCTCAAAATATATTCGATCGGCACGCTCTGACGGGCGGGTTATATTTGAAAGCCACCCACAGGCCAGCGGTAATTTCCTGTCGCCCAGCCTGATCAGAATTGATGGTATTGCCGATCTTGATGCTGAAATATTTGGTCCGGTCCTGCATATCGCCACCTTTAAGTCAGATGAAATTGATACAGTGGTAGATGCAATCAACGCCAGCGGATACGGGCTGACCTTTGGCTTGCACAGCCGGATTGATGATCGGGTGCAGCAAATTATCGGGCGTATCCGGGTTGGCAATGTCTATGTCAATCGCAACCAGATCGGGGCGACAGTAGGCTCGCAACCCTTTGGTGGCGAAGCCCTGTCGGGCACCGGCCCCAAAGCTGGCGGCCCGCATTATGTTAACCGATTGACACGGGCTGATCGTGAACAGGTGGATGCCAGTGGAATTGCCTGCTCTCATATCCAGAACACCATTGATCAATTGCCCGAATTTGATCGCAACCAGCCAATAGATACGGTTGCCATGCCGGGGCCAACCGGGGAAAGCAATCAATTGTCGATTTACCCGCGCGGGGTGGTTTTGTGCCTTGGGCCGGATCAAAAATCGGCCGCGCTGCAAAAAGCCCAAGCCGAAGCACAGGGATGTCAGGCAGTGATTGCAGTTGGCACTTCGGAACTGGTAAGCCTGAACGGGTTTGACGCGGTAAGCTATTGGGGAGACAGCATAACCGCAGGTAAAATCCGCCAAAGCCTTGCCCAAAGAGACGGGCCATTGATTCCGCTGATATTCGGGCAAAGCTCGCCTGAACGATACTGGGTTGAACGGCATGTCTGCATTGATACCACCGCCTCGGGCGGTAACGCTGCATTACTGGCAGCAGGTTAAAGAGGGCCACCATGAAAGATAGCGATATCGGCCAGTAGGCGTTCAGCTTTTCTGATGTGCGTTGTCTATAATGTCGGGATATAGCAAAATTGAAATCAGATACAGAATCGCTTAGTCAGCTTTAAGATGGCCGGTATTCTGGTATTAAAGAACAATATGGTTTGCAAAGGGTTGCATTCGGGTAAGAGTATGGTGCTAAAACGGTTTTGATTGGCTGTTTTTGCCATAAACTGAAAGTCTGCTTGCCGGCACACTTGCAATTTATGGTACAACACGACAAAATCACAGTGTTCTTCGGGCAGGTTTGTGTTGAACGCTTGGCCTGTATCAATAATTCGAATGTAATGGCGAAAGGAATACCAAATGAGCGCCGAAAATGAAAATAAAACGGGCAACGGAACCAAAATGTTTGCTGCAATTGTGATTGCAGCGGCAGTTGCCTTTGGCGGGTATAAATATGTTGATACCCAAAACACAAAAGCCGCTGCCGAGGCCGCTGTCGCAGAAGCAAGCGCTGCCGAAGCCGTCGCAGAGCAGGCTGCTGCTGATGCAGCCGCAGAAGCTACTGCTGTTGCAGAGCAGGCTGCTGCCGAAGCCGCCGCTGCTGCTGAACAGGCCACGGCCGAGATTGCCGCCGCAGAAGCTGCTGCCGCTGAAGTTGCCGCCGAGGCCGCCGCTGAAGCTACAGCAATTGCCGAAGCCGAAGCTACCGCCGCTGCTGCCGAGGCCGCCGCTGCTGCTGAAGAAGGACAAGCTGCTGCCGAGGCCGCCGCTGAAGAAGCCGCCGCTGCGCAAGCTGCTGCCGAGGCCGCCGCAGAACAGGCTGCAGCAGAAGCTGCTGAAGCCGAAGCCGCTGCTGCTGCTGAAGAACAAGCTGCTGCCGAGGCCGCCGCTGAAGAAGCCGCCGCTGCGCAAGCTGCTGCCGAGGCCGCCGCAGAACAGGCTGCAGCAGAAGCTGCTGAAGCCGAAGCCGCTGCTGCTGCTGAAGAACAAGCTGCTGCCGAGGCCGCTTCCGAAGGAAATGCTGCAATTGCATCTCTTGGGGATGCAGCCGCTGGCGAAAGCGACTTTGGCCGCTGTAAAGCCTGCCATGCAATTGTTAATGGCGAAGAAACCATTGTGCGCGGCGGTCGTTCAGGACCGAACCTGTTTGGTATAATCGGCACTCCAGCCGGCACAGTTGAGGGTTTCCGTTACGGTAAAGACTTGATCGCTGCAGGCGAAGCCGGTCTGGTATGGGACGAGGCAAATTTTGCTGAATATATCACGGATCCAACCGCATTTTTGCGGGCGTTTCTTGATGACAGCTCGGCACGTTCAAAAATGTCTTACAAGCACCGCTCCAACCCCGAAGATGTGACTGCTTATATCGCCAGCCTGTCAGCTGAATAAGCTTGATAAACAAAACAGCTTAGCCGCGCGGGCAACCGCGCGGTTTTTTGTATCAAGGCTAAATATATCCCCACCGCGGCAAAGATTTTGACGCCTAAAACATTGTGATCACACCGGCTAGCACCGCCGCCCCGCACTAAAGACGGATTTTATACTATTTGCTAAACTTAGCGGTTGTGAACTCCCGAATCGAGTGCTAGTTAAGCGCCACCAGCCAAGCTGGACATCATCGCGGGATGGAGCAGCCCGGTAGCTCGTCAGGCTCATAACCTGAAGGTCGTAGGTTCAAATCCTACTCCCGCAACCAA
>JALSGU010000121.1 GCA_026982575.1 Paracoccaceae bacterium
GATATGGAAAGCGGCGCCATTGCCTATATCCGCCAGCGCGAAGCGCGGGGTTTGGGCCATGCGGTTTGGTGCGCGCGGCGGCTTATTGGCGATGAACCTTTTGCGGTATTGCTGCCCGATGATGTTATTTCCGGCCCGCGCGGCTGTTTGGCACAAATGGTTGATGCATATGATGAGGTTGGCGGAAATATGGTGGCAACCATGCAGGTGCCGATGTCCAAAACCGAAAATTACGGCATTGTTGATGTTGCTGCCGAAAATGGTCGGTTGATTTCGGTAAAAGGTATGGTTGAAAAACCGGATGTCGCTGATGCTCCCTCTGATCTGGCGGTGATTGGCCGATATATTTTGCGGCCTGAAATTATGCATACGCTGGGCAAATTCAATCAGGGTGCCGGCGGTGAAATTCAACTGACCGATGCTATTGCCGAACAAATTGGTGCTGGCCAAGGTGTGCATGGTTATAAATTCGAAGGCGACCGTTATGATTGCGGCTCCAAAGCCGGATTTTTGCAGGCTACGGTGGCTTTTGCGTTGGAACGCGAAGACCTGCGCGATGATTTCCGTGAATTTCTTGACAGGGTAACAGGGTTGCATCACGCGGCTGAATAACGGCAAACTGCCAAAAATTCGGCAGGAAACCATGAACCCAGTTCTATTAGACATCAGCCGCAGTATTTCGCGCGCGCCCCATCCGGTTCCCACCGGTATCGACAGGGTTGAACGGGCCTATATTGAATATTTTCTAAACACCGACCGGCAAGTCTGGTTTTTGTCGCGCATTGCTGGCGGTTTTGCGCTGCTGGACAAGGCGGGAATGGCGCTGGTTTATCCAATGATACTGGGGGATCAACCTTGGGGCAGCAAAGATTTTATCGCGCGCTTGTTCGGGCGCAAAAAACCGGAAATGACCGGACGGTCCGAATCCGAAATCCGCAGGGCTTCAGTGGCGATCACCGGCAAAAAAACCCTTGGAATGATGTTGCGACGCAACCTGCCAGTGGGGTTTTCTTATATTAATATTGGCCATTCCAACCGCAAAGCCGGTATCTGGCAAGCAATGCAAGACGGGGGTGCAAAACGATGTATTGCCATGATCCATGATGTGATCCCGCTTGATTTTCCACAATATTCCCGCCCCGATATTGTGACGCGGTTTGAACAGGAATTGCGATTAACTGCCAAAAACTGTGATTATTTGATTTATAATTCTGCCCATACCGCAATTCGCACAACGGAATGGTTACAAAAATGGAATATTAAAACCAATTCTGTGACCAGCCTGTTGGGGGTCACGCCTTTGCCATCTGGGTTTGAACGCAAACCTGCTTCGCAGCCCTATTTTGTAACGCTTGGCACCATCGAGCCACGCAAAAACCACGCGCTTTTGCTGAAAATCTGGCAAAATCTGGCCAAAATGCAACCGGCGGAAAACCCTCTGCATTTGCATATTGTCGGGCGGCGAGGCTGGCTGAACCGCGATGTGTTTGATATTCTGGACCAATCACCAATGATGGGGAAAACCGTATTTGAACATAACGCGCTGGATGATACGGACCTGTCAGAGCTGTTAAGCGGTGCGCGGGCTTTGCTGTTTCCGTCTTTTGCCGAAGGGTTCGGGTATCCGCTGGTCGAAGCGCTCCAGAAAAATATACCTGTAATTTGTTCTAACCTGCCCTGTTTTCAGGAAATATCAGGAGATTTGCCAACATACTTGAACCCGAATGATGAAAAAGGGTGGGAAAATGCAATTCTTGGGCTTAGCAGTAGTAAAATTGATGTTACCAGCTCGAATCAGCTTGATTTTCCAAATTGGCCACAGCATTTTCTTAAAATTGACACAATTCTTTAAGATAAAAGCACAAATTAACCCGTCTGACTTTGGTAAATTGTAATGAAGCTAACGCGATCTTATAAGCTACGCCTGTTGCGCAAGAAATGGCAGTTGCGTACTTGGCGCAAACGCAAAGACCTTAGCCTTGTAAAACTTGGCGACGCAGCGCGGGACCCGAACGGGATTTTTGTTTTTACAACCCTGCGAAATGAGCATCACCGGCTGCCGTATTTTTTGCAATATTACCGTAACCTTGGCATTACCCAGTTTTTTATTGTTGATAATAATTCCACTGACGGTTCAGCAGAATATTTGCAAGCCCAGCCGGATGTGTCGCTTTGGCATACCAAAGCCAGTTATAAATCAGCGAAACACGGCATCCTGTGGATGAACCAGCTTTTGTATAAATACGGGTCAAAACACTGGTGCCTGAACGTGGATTGCGATGAATTTTTCGTTTACCCCCATGTTTCCAAACGCCCGATCAGGGCGTTGACAGATTGGCTGGATACACGGTCGATGCGGTCTTTTCCGGCGATGCTGCTGGACATGTATGCCAAGGAAAACCTGAAAGACATTAAATACAATGCCGGCCAAAACCCGTTTGAAGTATTAAAATACTTTGATTCCGGCAATTACACCCAGCAAAATGGCGGCCAATACGGAAATCTGTGGATTCAAGGCGGCCCGAGGCAGCGCAAATTCTTTGCAAATCAACCCCGCAAAGCCCCTGCCTTAAACAAAATTCCGCTGGTAAAATGGAAATCCAGCTATGTGTATACGTCTTCAACCCATTCTTTGTTGCCGCGCAGCCTGAACCTGACATTTGATGATAAAGGCGGCGAAAAAATCAGCGGCTGTTTGCTACATAGCAAATTTTTGCCAGATATTGACGACAAAATTTCCGAAGAATTGCAGCGTCAGGAACATTACGGCGAGGGCCAAGAATACAAAGCATACGGGTCTCAAACCAGCCAGAAACTTAATTTCTGGACCGCACATTCAACCAGATTTCAAAACTGGCAGCAATTAGAGGAACTGGGCCTTATGTCTGCGGGGGGCTGGTCATGAGCATTGGTATCGCCCTTTTGTTGCATCAGGATTTTGACCGCGCGGCCGAATTAACCCATGCATTATTGCGCGAAGGCTGCAAGGTTGCGGTGCATATCGATGCCAAAACCCCAACCATCGAGATGGCGGATTATGCCAAAACTTTTGGTGATCATCCTAATTTAACCCTTACCAACCGTATTCGGTGTGAATGGGGTATGTTTTCGCTAGTTCAGGCACAGTTGATCGCAGCAGAGGCGTTGCTAAACAGATTTCCCCGTGTCACCCATGTTGTGCAGTTAAGCGGGTCTTGCCTGCCGACCCGCCCGATTTCTGAGTTAAAACAGTTTTTGGCAAAAAACCGCGGCACCGATTTTATTGAATCAGTGGTGGCAGGGCAGAAAAACTGGATCAAAGGCGGGCTAGAGGCCGAACGGTTTTCGCTTTATTTTCCGTTTTCATGGCGTAAGCAACGGATATTGTTTGACGGATTTGTCAAAATTCAGCGAAAATTGAAAATCAGCCGGAAAATGCCTACCGGGCTGGAACCGCATCTGGGGTCGCAATGGTGGGCATTGTGTCGCGAAACATTGACAGCCATCTTACAAGACCCCAAGCGCCGCGAAAATGACAGGTATTTTTCAAAATGCTGGATACCGGATGAATCCTATTTTCAAACCTTGGTGCGCAAACACGCCAAACGCATTGAATCTCGGTCATTAACCTTTTCGCGGTTTGACCAGCAAGGCAATCCGATGATGTTTTATAATGATCATCTGGAATATCTGGAACATCTTGAGGGATTTTTTGTGCGCAAAGTCTGGCGCAATGCAAACATGTTGTATGAAACATTGTTGTCGCCAGAATATACCCCAGACCAGCGAGACCGCGAAATGCGGCTGACCTTTGCTGCGCAAACTGAACGTCTGGAGGGGCGGCGAAACCGTGGGCGGGCTGGGCTTTCGATGCAAAGCCGGGTGCTTAAACACCGTAATAACCGGTCAGAAACTGCTGCGCCCTATTCGGTTTTGCTGGGTTTTGATAAAACTTTTGTGGAAATTGACAGCTGGCTTTCTAAACAGATCAACCAGCCGGTTCACGGTGATTTATTTGCTCTTGGCCATGCAGAAATGGCGCAAAATGCCAGACTTTCAAAGGGAAACCTGACTGGTCATGGTAAAATCCGCGATTATGCACCTTTGGATTTTTTGACTAATTTTGTCTGGAATAACCGCAAAGATCCGATCATATTTCAGTTTTGGTCGGTTAAAAAACAACGGCTTTTTCAATTTATGGCCAATGATCCCAATGCCAATATCCATTATATCCGGTATGCTTGGGTGCCAAGTTTGATGCAGGAAAATATCACTAATATGGCGGTGCTTAAACGGCGCGTTGCCGGATTTATGGAAATGGAGCGACAAAGAATTGATGCCCTAAGTGTGGGTTTTGCAAATTTCAAAATCTATGCGTTGGCTGATGTTTTGGTCCAACCGGCCTCGATTCTATATCCCTTGATCGAAGAACTGGCACCAAAAATTGAAACCAGACCCAGAATTTTGCCAAAAACCGTTGATTGGCAGGGATTGGAAAAGTTTACAAATGTGCTTAAGAATAATGGTATGAACATTAACCTTGAGCTGGCAGAAAACGCGCGTCCCCAATGGCACGATAACCAAAGCAAGCCTATTTTGATAGCAGAGTAAAATGCCCACCAAAAAATTCCGCAGTTTTGCAATTTTTGGCGCAATGCGAAGCGGATCCAACCTGTTGGAGCGCTATATTAACCAGTTTGACGGGCTGAAATGCCACGGAGAGCTGTTTAACCCCGCTTTTATCGGCTGGTCGGGCAAAAATACTTATATGGAGATCAAAAAGCCCGAGCGTGATAAAGCCCCTGATATGCTTATCAACGCAATTCTGGCCAAAGATTCCAAGAACACCCCCGGTTTCCGGATTTTCAGAGACCATAACAGCAACGCAATTGACCTGTTTTTAGCAGACCCGAGCTGCGCCAAAATTATTCTAACCCGCAAGCCGGTTGATTCTTTTGTGTCGCTTAAAATCGCTCGCAAAACCAACCAATGGCTGATCGAAGACGAAAAACATCGTAAAACTGCTCAGATATTTTTTGATATGCGTGAATTCGAGGAATATCAAAAGGTGCGGCAAGCCTATTCAAAAATGATTATGTCGCGGCTGAAAAAAACCGACCAGTCATTTTTTGAAATTCGCTATGATCAACTTGGTGATGTTGAAAAAATCAATGAAATTGCCAAATTTATTGGTGCTTTAACGCCGTTGAAAACCTTGAAACAAACCATAAAGCGGCAAAATCCGGGGCCGCTGGCGGATAAAATTGTCAATTATAACGAGATTTACCAAAAACTTGATCTGCCTGCGCCCAAGGTTGATCAAAAGACCGAGCCTAAGTTTTTGCCCGAAAAAGGCACTGATCTTTCGCGGGCCTATTTTTGCAGCAGTAAAAGTATTATTTTTGCGCCGATTCCGTCAGCCCCCGATGGCAGCGTGCGGCAATGGTTAACCAAAATTGACGGTATGGCCCCAGAAAACAATTTTGGTACGGCCGCGTTCAAAGACTGGCAGTCCGGTCATAAATACCCGGTTATATTTACGGTGCTGCGCCATCCGGTTGCCCGTGCTTATGATGTTTTTATGCGAAAAATTTTCCAGACAACCCCAAATGGGTTTTTGGCGATCCGTGAGGCTCTGGAAACCAAATTTGGTGTTTTTCTGCCTGCCAAAGACAGCGATTTTTCAGAAATCGGCTATGATATAGCTGCCCATCGTGCGGCTTTTAAGCAGTTTTTGGCGTTTATCCATCATAATCTGACCCAAAAAACCACCCTAAGAACCGATGGTCGCTGGCGTGCGCAATCTGATCTTTTGGAGGGCTATGTTGCTGAATTTAACCACTGTATACCTATTCAGGAACAAGACTTGAACTATGCCAGCGCCTATTTTTCTAACCGCTTTAATCTGGCTGCTGATATGGGAAAAATAGAGGTGATAACCCCCGAATGGGTGTTTGAATTACGCAAAGTTTACGATGTAGAAATCGAAACACTGGCCCGAATCGCCTATGGGGCGGATTACGAAAAATTCGGGTTTGAAAACTGGCGTTAGGCAGCTTTGGCTTTTTGCCCGTCGGTCAGAATTGAATAGATCGCCGACGGGTCATCGGTTGAACGGATTTTGGCGCAAATTGCCGCGTCACGCAGGGTGCGTGACACCAGCGCCAATGCTTTTAGATGGTCAGCAACCGCGCCTTTCGGGGCAAATAGCACAAAAACCAGATCCACCGGTTGCCGGTCTACTGCGTTAAAATCAACTGGTGTATCAAGCCGTAAAAACAGCCCCCATACCCGGTCAATTTCGGGCAGTCGTGCATGGGGGATGGCAACACCTTGGCCCATACCGGTCGGGCCAAGGGTTTCGCGTTCCTGCAAAGCGATCAAGATTTCTTTGGAAGGCAGTTGATATACTTTTTCCGCCAGCAAGGATGCATCTTGTAAGGCACGTTTTTTGCTGGTTGCTTTGGCACTGGCCAAAACAGCATCGGGCAATAGAATATCAATCAGTTCCATCTTAACGGCCTCAAAAGATTTGGGTTATTTGGCATTACGCGGGTCTATCCAACCCACATTGCCATCGTCACGGGTATGCACAACATTAACACCCCCATGCTGGACATTACGAAACACCAGCATATTTGCGCCCGACAGCTCCATTTGCATGACCGCTTCGCCAACCGACAGGGTTTGCACCCGGGTTTCCATTTCAGCCACAATAATGGGCTGCAAGGATTCAGGTTCTTCTTCGGTTTCGGGTGTGCTGGACAATACATAAGACGGTTCGCCAATCGATTCGATCGGGTCGATACGGTCTTTGTGGTGGTCTTTCAGGCGGCGTTTATAGCGGCGCAATTGTTTTTCCATGCGCGACAAAGCGCCCTCAAAACTGTCATATACATCTGCTGCGCGGCCTTTGGCCTGCGAATTCAAACCAGTGGAAAGATGCACGGAAATATCACAAACAAACTCGTGTCCGTCTTTGGAAAAGGTTACGTTGCCCTCAACCGGGCGCCCGGTATATTTTGTCACAACCTCGGTAAGACGGGTTTCGACATGGGTGGTCAATGCCGCCCCTACGTCCAGATGTTTTCCACTTACTTGTATATGCATGTTCTTCTCCCCGCATATGGCCGGAAATAGGTTCCGACGCTTGGGTTTCAATGAACAGCCCCGCGGAGCGCGGAACCTAGGAGCAGACAGCCTTCGTGTCAACCAGGCGTGAAGCCTAATTTCGGGAATCAATTTGTCGCCGGTTGGCGGATGAAGGGATGCTCATGTCCTTACGATATTTGGCAATTGTCCTGCGCGCAATATCTACGCCCTCACTTCGCAAAATATTTACAATTCTATCATCCGAAAGCGGTTTTTTGTGGTTTTCTTCATTAATAAGGGATTTAATACGCGAACGAATTTCCATGGATGAAAATTCACTATTTTTGTCAATTGACATGATTTTTGAAACAAAAAAATACTTTAATTCAAAAACCCCGCGATCGCAGATCATATATTTGCCATTGGTAACGCGGCTTATGGTTGATTCGTGCATATTCAGCAAATCAGCGATCTGCCCCAAAGTCAGCGGTAACATGGCTGACGGACCGTGTTCAAAAAATGCAAACTGGTGTTGCACAATCGCTGTGGCGGTTTTCAAAATGGTCTGGGCGCGTTGGTCCAGCGCTTTGATCAGCCAATTGGCAGAAGATTCGCAATCATGGGCAAAAATCAATGCTTCATCGCCTTTAGCAGCGACTTGGGCCGCATACTCGTGGTTAACCAATACCCGCGGCAAGGCCGAGGAAACCAGTTCAACCCGCCAATCCCCCATTTCACCACGCCTGACTTGAACATCAGGACGGGATTCCTGCACCGGAGACTGCGAAAATCCGGAAGCGGGTCGCGGGTTCAAATGCCGGATTTCTGCTAATATTTCAGCAGTTTCCGGCCCGCCCTCGCCAATGATTTCGGCAATGGCGGCTGCGTTTTTTTTGGCAACCAGCGGCAGGTTTTCCAACACCAGCTCCATCACCGGATCAAACCGGTTGCGATCTATCAGTTGCAGGCGCAAACATTCTTTTAAGTTGCGCGCGCCAATTCCGGCGGGCTCACAGGCCTGCACCAGCATAAGTGCGGATTCGATTTCGCTGGTTTTGGCGTTCAATCGGTCTGCCAGTTCAAACACCGGCGCGGATAAATAGCCGTTTTCGTCCAGCTCTCCGATCAGGTTCATGGCTAGATTTTTACTGGCATCCGGTGCAGACATCAGGGAAATCTGGCTAGATAACACGTCAATCAGGCTTTGTTCTGCCGAAATCAGATCTATCGGATCAAAATCCAGTGCGGGGGCCGAACCATTGCCTGGTCCCGATGGGCGGGGCCGATCAACCGGAGGCATTTCCAGTTCCAGCAACGGGTTTTTTTCCACCTGGGCTTCAAGAAATTTTTTCAGATCAAGCTGGTTTAGCTGCAAAATTTCAATCGCTTGACGCAATTGTGGCGTCATCGACAGGCGTTGGCCCTGCTTTAGAACAATGCTTTGCTTTAATGCCATTTTGCGCCTTTGATAACGCTGAATTGGCGTTAGATTCTAAATTGTTCGCCCAGGTAAACCCGTCGGACATTGTCATCCTGAACTACTTCAGCGGGAGTTCCGCTCATTAGTACTACACCATCGTGCAGAATATAAGCCCGATCGACAATTTCTAATGTTTCTCTTACATTATGATCGGTTATCAAAACCCCAATACCGCGATCTTTTAGATGGGCGACAAGCTCACGGATTTCATTTACCGCAATCGGATCAACCCCGGCAAAAGGTTCATCCAGCAACACATATTTGGGCTGGCTGGCCAGACAGCGGGCGATTTCAACACGGCGGCGTTCACCCCCCGAAAGCGACAGGGCCGAGGCACGGCGCAGATGGGTGATGGAAAATTCGGCCAGTAATTCATCCAGCTTTTGCTGGCGTTTGCCTTTGTCTTTGATGTTTAATTCAAGTATCGCACGAATATTGTCTTCGACCGACAGGCCCCTGAAAATCGACGCCTCTTGGGGTAAATAACCGATACCCAGTTTGGCACGGCGATACATCGGCATATAGGTAACCTCGACCCCGTCGACCGACACGCTGCCGGAATCGGGGTTTACCAGCCCTGCAACCGAATAAAAACAAGTGGTTTTTCCGGCGCCATTGGGGCCAAGCAGGGCCACGACCTCGCCTTGATGCAGTTCTATCGAGACATCCCGCAACACCGGTTTACGTTTATATGCCTTGGAAATATTGCGAATCACCAAGCCGCCATTGCCGGTGGTTACGCTTAATTCGGGTGTGGTCATTATTCGTTGCCTGTGGTCTGGAAAATGGTTTGAACGCGGCCTTCCATTACCGCAGTGCCAGCGTTCAGATCAATGCGCAACCGCTGGCCCGACAGGGCATTTGGCCCTTGGGTCAAAATGACATTGCCTTCCATCAATACGTTTCCATCCTCGATTTCATATATGGCGGTGTCTGATTCGGCGGCTTCGTTGCCGCTGGTAAACACCACATTACCGTTGGCGCGAAGCGCGCGGATGGCACCAATGGCGGCGCCTTCTTCGGTGGCATATATTACTTCGACGCGGTCAGCGGCCAAGCGTAAATCACCGATGCCGATCACGACATTGCCGATAAATACCGCTGAATTTGAGGCCTGATCAATTTCCAGCCCGTCAGCGGCGACCTCTACGGTTTGGGATTCGCCTTTGGCAAGGCCGGCAAAGGGCACTTGTACGCCTTGCGCCAAGGCCAGATTTGACAGCACTGAAAATACCAGCGTCACCATGGCAAGCAAACCAAATTTCATAAATCCCCAACCTTATTCTGTTGTATCCAGCGTCACCTTAACGGCTTTTTCAAATCTTAGCACCCGATTTTCGCTGCTGCCATCCCCGACACTGGAAATATGGAAAATTTCCGCCGAGATATGCCCCAAAGGGCCGTCAGCCTTGATCATTTCACCGGAAATCTGGCCGGTTTCCAAGTTGGCGGTTAAGGTTTCAAGGGTGCCATCATAGCCGTCGCTGGTAATAATCCGCGCGCCATCGGGGAAAACCAGCAATTTACCACCCATAAGAATTTCAGCTGTGTCAGCAATGATTTCTGCGGAAACCCCCGAAGCAAATTCAAAATTGCTAACCAGATTGATGGCAATAATACGCTGTAATTCCCGTGTTTCCGGCTCGATCCGTTCAGCGGTCAGGCTGAAAACATCACCATTTTCGGTTTTGCCGTTAATTTGTGGATTGTCGAGATAACTGCCGCTTTCCAGCGCATCAAATTCGGCCTGTGAAAAGGTAAACCCGGGATCAAACCCGTCATCCTTGGTAATCAGAAAAACCGTGCCCAGCACGGCCAACGCCATAAGCGGTAGGCTAATTTTCAAAATCCCGATCATTCGAGTATAGGTATGGTGTTTCATCGCCATATCAATGCGAGAAAATATCCACATCCGGCCAGCCCGCCAGATCAAGCGCAGCGCGGTTTGGCAAGAAATCAAAACAGGCGGCCGCCATATCGGTGCGATTTTCGCGCGCCAGCATGGTATCAAGTGCCGATTTTAATTTATGCAGATACAAAACATCAGATGCCGCATAAGCCAGCTGGGCTTTGGTTAAATCCTTGGCCCCCCAATCGCTGCTTTGTTGTTGTTTGGAAATATCGATTTGCAAAATTTCCTGAAGCAGGTTTTTAAGCCCGTGCCGGTCGGTATAGGTGCGCACCAGTTTTGATGCGATCTTGGTGCAATAAACCGGCGCGGTCACGGCGCCAAACCGATGCAGCATCACGGCAATATCAAATCGGCCAAAATGGAACAGTTTTAGCACATCGGGGTTGGTTAACATGGCCACCAGATTGGGCGCTGTTGTCTGGGTTTGGGAAATCTGCACCATATGGGCATTGCCGTCACCGCTGGACAATTGCACAAGGCAAAGCCGGTCACGATGCGGGTGCAACCCCATGGTTTCGCAATCAATCGCGACAATCTTGCCAAGGTCAAGATCATCGGGCAGGTCGTTTTTATGCAGAAAATTAGCCATATTACCCTCAAAAAATATGATTTCTTTGTTATAGAGGCAAAGCCACCAAGAAAACCATAAATTTTAGCGCTGGGCGGATTTCCACATCAATATCAACGGCACAAACGCGCTAAGGAAAAATAACCGCGCCACATGGTGAAAGGCCACAAAAGCCGGATCCGCGCCAACAACCCCTGCCATTGCCACCATGGTTTCCAACCCCCCGGGTGCCAGCGCGATAATCAACCAGATCAGCGGCAGACCGGTAAGCTGCGATACCAGCATCGCGGTAATAATCGCCAGAGCCAAGCCAACAAGGGTGATGGCAATGCCGGCAAACGCAGCCTCGCGCAGCATGGTTGAGGTAACGCCGCTAAAACGGGTGCCAATCAGGGTGCCCATGATGATAAATGCGGCCGATGACAGCCAGATAGGCAGGTTACCGGGGGTTAGCCCCATGCCATGGCCAATCGATGAAAGAATCATGCCACCCAGCAAATAAGCGGCTGGAATGCCAAATTTCAGCAATACCAGCCCAAGCGCAAAGGCCAGGATGGTCAATATCATCAAATCCAGCGTGGAAATTATTTGGCCGATTGGCGCGCGCATTGTCATATCTGCATCGCTCAGCAGCGCTATGGCCACCGGCACTGCCAATGTCAGGATCAAAATCCGCATCGACTGGATCACCGAGACAATCGCGGTATTCGCACCAATATCACTGCTCAAGCTTAGCACATAACTAAGATGGCCGGGGGTTGCGGCCAGCAGGCTTGTCGGGCGGTCCATACCAAAGCCGCGCCGAAACATCCAGCCGCCTAGCACCATGATCAATGCAACAGAAACACACATCAATAACAGGCTGATCGGCCACTTTCCGGCTTCTGCCAGAATTTCGGGGGTGACGCTGGTGCCCAATGTCAGGCCGATCACCAAAAACACAACATTGCGCAATCTGTCAGGCAGCACGGTTTTCATGCCCAAAAGCCCGGCAACCGAAACAAAACTGGCGGGGCCGGTTAAAAAAGGCGCCGGAACCCCCAACGCCCATGCAATTGCGGCGCCAAGCCCGCCAACTGCCATGGTTTGAAATAAAATACGCATATCCGGTTTTCGCAAAAAATTTGACAATCCGGCAATTAGTTTTCAAAACCACCTAAAGCCGAGGAGTTTTCCAATCATGCAATATATTCTGGCAATTGATCAAGGCACCACCTCCAGCCGCGCCATTCTTTTTGACAAAGACATGCAAATCGCAGGGGTTGCCCAACAGGAATTCACCCAGATTTTCCCGAAATCCGGCTGGGTCGAACATAACCCGGTGGAAATCTGGGAAACCGTGCTGAAAACCTGCCGCGATGTGATTAAAAAAACCGGCATTGCCGCCAGCGATATTGCCGCGCTGGGCATTACCAACCAACGCGAAACCACGATTGTCTGGGATAAAACCACCGGCGAACCCATTCATAACGCGATCGTGTGGCAAGACCGGCGCACGGCCGAATATTGCCATGACCTGCGCGATATGGGCCATGAAGAAATGATTACCCATAAAACCGGATTATTGCTGGACCCGTATTTTTCCGGCACCAAGCTGAACTGGCTGTTGGAAAATGTTGATGGCGCGCGGGCGCGGGCCGAGGCAGGCAAATTGTTATTCGGTACCATTGACAGTTTTTTAATCTGGAAGCTGACCGGCAACCATTTTACCGATGCCACCAATGCGGCGCGCACCTTGTTATACGATATTCGCAAAGGCCGGTGGAGCAGCGAGATTTGCGGGCTGTTGAATATCCCCGTTAATATGTTGCCAACGGTAAAGGATTGCGCCGCTGATTTTGGCGTGGTTCCCGCCGAAATTCTAGGCGCTGAAATCCCCATTCTGGGCGTGGCGGGTGATCAACAAGCCGCCACCATCGGGCAGGCCTGCTTTAGCCCCGGCATGATGAAATCAACCTATGGCACCGGCTGTTTTGCGCTGCTTAATACCGGTGAAACATTGGTAACATCGAAAAACCGGATGCTGGGCACCATTGCTTATCAACTGGACGGTAAGGTGACTTATGCGCTGGAAGGGTCAATTTTTATTGCGGGGGCGGTGGTGCAATGGCTGCGCGATGGCTTGAAAGTTGTTGAAAACGCGGGCGAAACCCAAGCAATGGCCGAAAAGTCGGATCCGACCCAATCGGTGATTATTGTGCCGGCCTTTACCGGCCTTGGCGCGCCTTATTGGCATGCGGAATGTCGCGGTGCGGTTTTCGGGCTGACCCGTAATTCCGGCCCGAATGAAATGGCCCGTGCCGCGCTGGAAAGCGTCGGGTTTCAAACCCGTGATCTGCTGGATGCCATGATGCAGGATTGGGGCGGAAATGCGGGCGAAAACGTGCTGCGGGTTGATGGCGGGTTAAGCGCCAATAACTGGGCTATGCAGTTTTTATCAGATATTATCGGCGCCAAAGTTGATCGGCCGCATGTGCTGGAAACCACAGCGCTGGGCGCGGCTTGGCTGGCCGGCATGCGGGCCGGAATTTACCCTGATCAGGCGGGGTTTGCCAAAAACTGGAATTTACAAAACCGATTCGTGCCTGAAATGGCTGAATCTGAGCAAAAAACCCGTTATGCCGCTTGGCAAAGGGCGGTTCGGGCGACAATGGCGGTTTGATGCAGGTATTTTTGTAACCTTTGGGTTCCTGCCCTTGAAATTCCGATGGAAAACCACGATATTCCCCATGATTACACATCAATTGGTGTGTTTTGGATATAATTTTTTTGGAGGGTCACAATGGCCGATAATCAAACAGTTCGCCGCGCCGGTTCTGTCACCCGCTCGGCAGCAATAGACGCAGGGCTGCGCGCCCATATGAACAAGGTTTACGGGCTGATGTCCGTTGCCATGATCGTAACCGGATTGGTTGCCTATTTTGTTGGCACCGACCTGAAACTGGCCATGAACGGCCAAGAACCAAACATTCTGTCAATTGGCATGGTTCAGGCGATGTTCTCCTCGCCTACGGTTTACATTGTTATGTTTGCGCCACTGGCAATGGTGTTTTTGTTTGGTGCCGCCGTGAACCGCATGTCGCAAGCTGGCGCGCAAGCGTTCTTTTATGTGTTTGCGGGGTTGATGGGCCTGTCGATCAGCTCCATTTTTGCCATCTATACCGGTTATTCGATCGCCACGACGTTCTTTGTGACCTCGATCGCTTTTGCGGGGCTTAGCATGTATGGCTATACCACCAAAAAAGACATCTCCGGTTGGGGCAGCTTTTTGATCATGGGTGTGATTGGTCTGATCGTGGCAATGATCGTGAACATATTCTTGCAAAGCCCGGCCATTCAATTTGCCATATCGTCTTTGGGTGTGCTGATTTTTGCAGGGCTTACCGCCTATGATACGCAAAAAATCAAATCCGAGTATTTGCAAGTGCGCGGCATGCCTGACGGCGAGGCCATTGCCGGCAAGATGGCCATTCAGGGCGCATTGCGGCTTTACCTTGATTTCATCAACCTGTTTATGTTCCTGCTGCACTTTTTGGGCAACCGCAACTAGGCTGGTAAAACCGGGACAAATAAAAAAGGCCTGAGGGAAACCTCAGGCCTTTTTCAATTTAGCAGTTGGAAAAATCTATTTGATTTTGCCTTCTTTATATTCGACATGTTTGCGCGCCACCGGATCATATTTGTTTTTGACCATTTTTTCGGTCATGGTGCGTGCGTTTTTCTTGGCTACATAAAAGTGGCCGGTTCCCGCGCTTGAATTCAGGCGGATTTTAATTGTTGCTGGCTTCGCCATTGGTCATTCTCCGAAAACGGGGGGGCAGGTTGCCCGAAAATTCTTGAATTCGCGTTCTATACCGATATGGCCCAGAGTCAAGCGCCAAGCGGTTTTTATGCAGTTAAAAGGCTAAAATGCGATTGGCCACCATCATGTCTGAAAAACGGCACATCGCGGGGCTGGGCCGGATTATTGGTAATTGCGATAACTTCGGATAAAACCACCTCGGTAATAAAGGGTAAATCCAGCGATTTTGCCTCAGCCAGATCTATCCAGTGCAGGTGGCTTAGCTCATCCGAAGCATTGGAAAAATCATCCAGTGGGCTGTTAATGCCTGCGGCATCTGCTAGAAAAAACCGGGCATCAAACCGGCGTGGGCGTCCGGGCGGGGTGACAGCGCGAAACATAAACCGAAAGGCATTTTGCTGGGGGTTAAGCACTAGGCCGGTTTCTTCACTCAATTCACGCAACGCCGCTGTGCAAAGCGCTTGGGCTGCGCCATTTGGTGCATGCTGGCACAGCAAACCGGTGGTTTTTGCATCAATTTCAACGGGTGGGGCGGTGTAATCTGCCCTGTCAACCGCGCCGCCGGGGAACACAAACTTATTGGGCATAAACACGGCCTTTGCGCCGCGCTGGCCCATTAAAACCTGCGGGTTATTTTTATCATGGCGCAACAGAATGATGGTGGCGGCATCACGGATGATTTTGCTTTTGTCGATGGGTTCAGTCATGCCCCGAGTATGGCCGCAGGGCATGTTGCTGTCCAGCTATTCACCGGATGAAATTGATGTATTCCGGCCAAACCCATGCATGCGCTTAGCCCATTGGATGGCCACAAACATGCCTTTCATGCGGGGCAATAAATAAAGCGCCAGCGCCAGAAACACCACCGAAAAGCCAAGCGCCATTACCCAGCCTTCGGGGCGAAATGTTTCAAATACGATCAGCATTGTGGGCGCAAGGATTTTGCCGCTGATTAAAATGGTGGCCCAGGCGGGGCCGTCATCAGCGCGGTGATGGTACAATTCTTCGCTGCATACAATACATTCGTCGCGCACCTTTAGGTATTCGCGCATCAACGGGCCGCTGCCGCAATTGGGGCATTTACGTTTCCAGCCGCGCTTTAATGCGGGCTTTACCGGCCGGTCTTTGGGCACTGTTTTATTTTCGGGTTCTTGTGTCATCAAATAGAACCTAAGGATTTAGGTGGCCAATTACAGTAGGACAAGCTGCCATGCGGCGGGATGTCACGACCTGCCGAATTTTCAAAAAACTGCGACGGAAAGCAAAAGCTGCCGCGTTTAGCTATCAGAGGGCAAAACAGGGCGCTTCTTTCGGGTGGTGTATATTCGGGGGTGCGAACATCCGAAAGGCAGGGTAAAAGAATGGATGGTTATGGCATTAGATACCCTGTCCGAACATAACGACGAAGCCTTGCTGGCTTTGTTTGCAAAAGGCGATCAAAGCGCAGCCCGTGCCCTGACAGCGCGGTTGTTGCCAATGGTTTTTGCCTTGGCGCAACGTATGTTAAACGACAGAGGCGAGGCCGAAGATGTGGCACAAGAAGCAATGATAAAGCTGTGGAAAATTGCACCGGAATGGCGCAGTGGCGAGGCTAAAATCTCGACTTGGCTTTATCGGATCAGTGTCAATCTTTGCACAGACCGTTTGCGTAAGCGCCGAATGGTCGGTTTGGAAAATGCACCGGAAAAAGCCGATGAAACACCATCTGTTGAATCGGCATTAATCGCCAAAGACCGTGCAACCGCGTTACATTTGGCCATTGCACAATTGCCCGAACGCCAACAACTGGCGCTTAATCTGCGCCACTTTCAAGAGCTGTCGAACCCAGAAATTGCCGAGGTTATGCAAACAAGTGTTGAAGCTGTTGAAAGCCTTTTGGGCCGTGGGCGACGTGCATTGGCTATGATCTTAACACCCAAGCGCGTTGAGCTTGGGTTTGTCCAGGAAAAGTGAAAGGAGAAGAAGATGGCTAATAATGATGTGAACGATAATAAGCTTGCGATCTTTTTTGAAGACGCAAAAGCGGCGCAATCTGTTGATTTTCCCGATTCATTGACAGAACGGGTTTTGGCAGATGCAGCGGAAATTGGCGCTGGGTTTGTTGTGCCGGATGCTGCCGCGATTGCTAATACCCCAAATTGGATCAGCCGTTTATTTGCACCAATTGGTGGCATTGGCGGAGCTTTTGCGCTGGGCGCATTTGCCAGCATTGGCTTGATTATTGGCTTGGGCGGTGCAGAAAATCTGTATGATCTGCCGGTTATGGGTGATATTCTGGCGATATTTTCGGATGAATCCGGCAGGAGCACCCCTTTTGATACGCTTGAATTTTTAATGGCGGAAAGTTGAAAATGTCTGAAAAATCTAAAAGCAGAAAATGGGTTAAAATTCTGTTGGTCGTGTCGCTCGGGATCAACCTGGCGGTTGCGGGCCTGATTATTGGCGCT
Source organism: Paracoccaceae bacterium (assembly GCA_026982575.1). Lineage (GTDB taxonomy): Bacteria > Pseudomonadota > Alphaproteobacteria > Rhodobacterales > Rhodobacteraceae > UBA3077. The sequence continues at coordinate 17,281 of JALSGU010000121.1, forward strand.
GCCCTGCAAGGGCCTGCCAAGCAGGACCGACCAAAAAACCGGGATGCTATCGCCTTTCTTTCTTATGCCCTGCCCAAAGAACACCGGCGCGAAATCCGTCGGGAGCTGATCGATCGCCGTGAAGATTTTCAGGCCAACCGGCAGGCTTTACACGGGCTTCGTATTGAAATGATAGAGGCATTGGAGCAGGAGCCGTTCGAGATAGAAAAAGTCGAAGATCTTCTGGAACAGCAGCGCAATTATTTTTTATCGATGGGGGAGCTGGCCCATGATGCCCTGCTGCGCCGGATTGAACAGCTAACCCCGGAAGAACGTGCGGCCTATATCAGGTCTTTGCGCCGCGATTCCCAACCCGAGAACCGGAATAATTAAGCGGCTGATGCAAAAAACGAAACCAGATTCCGGCCTTTTTCCTTGGCTCTATACAGGGCTTGGTCGGCCTGTTTGATCAGATCATCCGGTTGGCAATTGGTGGCAGAACCAATGGCCACACCCACGCTTACCGTAACCTTTAATTCCTCGCCTGATGGCAGGTGAAACAGGTCGCGTTCCACAGAATCGCGCAGGCGTTCGGCGGCTTTTTCAGCCACAAACCGGCCAGCATCGGGCATGACAACCAGAAACTCTTCGCCCCCCATACGCGCCACCAGATCAACGCCGCGCACATTTTCCTGAAGACGGCGGGTGAATTCCTTGAGGACAAAATCACCGGCATCATGGCCGTGATTGTCATTCACCAGCTTGAATTTATCCAGATCCATCATCATGACCGTAAATTCGCCTTTTGATTCCAGCGCGCGCTCAACAATTTTGGTCATGTGCTGGGTGGCGTAACGGCGGTTATATAACCCTGTAAGCGGGTCGATCACCGCCATTTTCAGCCCGTCGCGCATATTGGTGCGCAACCGGTCCGAATATTTTTTGCGCCGGAGCTGTGAACGCAACCTAACCACCAGTTCGTTAGGGTCAAACGGGGCCATGATATAATCACTGGCGCCAAGGTCCAGTCCACGGGCCGCGGTTTCGATCTTGCCATCGCCGACCACAAACAAAATGGCCGCCTGACGGGTTTCGGGTTGGGAACGTAGCGCGGAGACCAGACGCAATCCGTCGCCCTGTTCCATCATTTCCTGACTGACAACATAAGCGTCGGGCAGTTCAAGGCTGGAAAGGTTAAGCGCCTCGCGTTCACTGCCGGTGCCGATCACCTGAATATCAAGGGTTTCAAGGATCGAGTTTTTCCAGTCAAGCCCGACTTCACAGCTTGGCGGTGCCAGCATAACGGTTTCGGGTTCATCAGCAGAATTATCCAGCGATTCAAGGAAATCATTCAGGCCCATTTCGCGCGAGGTCGAATCGCGCATCCGCAATTCATCAAACATCATTTTAACCCGCATCAGGTTTCGGACCCGTGCAAACAAGGCCAGATCATTGATCGGCTTGGTCAAAAAATCATCGGCGCCGGCATTCAGCCCCTGAATGCGTTCATCCGAGCTGCCCATGGCGGTGACCATCACCACCGGAATATGCGATGTTTCCGGATTTAATTTCAGCCTTTTGCACACCTCGAATCCGTCAAGATCGGGCATCATTACATCCAGCAGAATAATATCGGGCAATTCACGCTGGACCACTTCTAACGCTTTTAATCCGCAATCAGCCTCCAACACGTCATAATACGCGGTGGAAAGTTTTGCTTTGAGGATCAGTCGATTCGTTGCTACATCATCGACAACCAATATTCTGCCGGGCATAATTCACCTATAATTCACCTACTGAAAATCTGCGGATATATTGCGGTATAAAGGTTAACGAAACCTTCATAATATGAGGCAAAATCAGGAATGAACAAGGAACAAGCGGAAAACCTCGCAATTCAGGCATTGGCCTGGCTGGCAGAGGATCAGGAGCGGCTGGGGCACTTTCTAAATGCCAGCGGCGCATCGGTGGAGGATTTGCGATTGCGCGCGCAGGAACCTGAATTTTTGGGGTTTGTTCTGGATTTTATGCTGCTGGCTGATGAAAATATTCTTGAATTTTGCCAAGCAAACCAGCAACCACCGGAAAACGTGCAAACCGCGCGGATGGTGCTAACCGGAGATATGCCGAATTGGACCTGAAAATAGATGGATTATTGTTTGATAAAGACGGCACATTGTTTGATTTTGTTGCGTCCTGGGGGCCGTGGTATTCGCAGCTTTTTCAGGGGTTAACGCCTGATAAAACGGTGATTGACCAGATGGCCGACGCAGTACGGTTTGATCTGGAAACAAAGCGGTTTGACTGTGATTCGGTGTTGATTCATGGCACGGCAACCCAGTTTCTGGACTTGATTATGCCGTTTTTGCCGCAGTGGAACCACGGGGATCTGGAAAATCATGTATTGCGCGAATCCCGAAAGGTTAATCAAATTCCGGTGCTGCCATTGGCGGCATTGCTTGACGGGTTTTTGGCGGCGGGTTTAACGCTGGGCATTGCCACGAATGACAATGAAATTCCGGCAATTACACAGCTTAAAACCGCTGGAATCCATGATCATTTCGGGTTTATTGCCGGATGTGACAGCGGATTTGGTGCCAAGCCCGACCATGGGATGCAAACCGGATTTATTAACGCAAGCGGTATAGATGCAGCGCGTATCGCCATGATTGGTGACAGCGCCCATGATATGGTTTCAGGCCGTAATGCAGGCATGCAAACCATTGCGGTTCTAACCGGCGTGGCCAGTCGTGCCGATCTGGCACCACTGGCCGATGTGGTTTTGAACGATATTGGCGAAATTCCCGGCTGGATGGCAGGTTAAAGAATAAAATCGCCTTCTGTGAAATCAACCAACCCGCTGACAAATATGCGCATATCCGGTGTGCCGTCGCCGTCAACATCGATGCGCAGGATGGTATTGCCGTTATTCTGAATGGCCATAATTTCCGCGCCGGTGCCGGAAAAACCA
>JALSGU010000122.1 GCA_026982575.1 Paracoccaceae bacterium
TAATTTTCCTGAAAATCAACGGTGTCTTTGTCGATATCAGCCAAAAGATACGCAGCGGTTTTGTCCATCCGCACTTCGGTATAGCGAAACGCCGCGGCTTTATCGCCATCCATCGACCCAAAATTGCCTTGACCATCCAGCAATGGCAGTGACATGGAAAAATCCTGCGTCATGCGCACCAATGCGTCATAAATCGAGGCATCGCCATGGGGGTGGTATTTACCCATGGTATCGGCGACAGGGCGGGCGGATTTTTTATAGGCCTTGTCATGGGTATTGCCAGCCTCGTTCATGGCATAGAGAATGCGCCGATGAACGGGTTTCAAACCATCGCGCAAATCGGGAATAGCACGCGAAACAATCACGCTCATCGCATAGTCGAGATAGGCGGTTTTCATTTCCTCCTCGATCGCGATTTGCGGGCCGCCATAGACGTATTTTCCAGTGCCGTTTTCGGCGTTGTTTTCTGTATCGTCGCTCACGGTTTGGCTATCCTTGAATTGCACAACATATAGTAGCGTAAACTAGCAAATATAGACAACAGACGCAATCACTGGTTGGCAAGATTGGAAAAGTTTTCGTATTGACCTGTAATGAATAATTTGTAAAACAGACATTGTCTGAGAACTGGCGGCGAAAGCCACGCTGCCAAGATGCTGAATTCAGGATGATCCGGCGGGTTTTGCCCGTTTTTGGCGCAGACGGTTGGCTACCTATAAACCTCGCAAGGGGGGAAGGGCAGGACGCATCCTGCCTGATCGGTAGTGCCGTCACCTCCCCTTTTTTTGCGTATAAAAATTGTGGAGTGAAGTACTGTGTTGAACCTATATAAAACCCCCGTTGCGATTCTGCGTCTGGTGATGGTGGGGCTGTTTTTTACGCTTACCGCCCAAGGTGCGGCGGCGCTTTCTTGCCCTAGCCAAAGCGGTGGCGCAATCACAGGGGTTTTTGTCAATGCCGCCGAAGACATCTGCGAGCCAACCACATTTGCGCCTGGCCCGACCAAAGACGGCCATAGCATCGTTGTTGGGGCTACCAAAATTACCGTTGATTTCTTTAATAATGGCACCGCCTATCGGCCCGCCCGCCGAGGGATAAACTGTATTCCCGCCAACGGCAGCACCAGAGGTCAGATATTTAACCCCACAAACATAATCCAAACCTTCGCCAGCGGCGGCTTTGATGCCAGTTGCACGCTGACCTATACTGATGCCACCGGCATAACCGTATCGCACAGCTTTACCGCCAGAAGCCTGTTTCAAACCGGGTCCTATACGGCGCAGCTAGACGGATTTTCGGTGGCCACCGGCTGGTTTGAGCGTATAGCCCCGACCGTGGTGCTTTCGGGCTTGGCCAGCACCATCGGCACTACCGAGCAAACCGTAACCGTCACCTTCAGCGAGCCGGTATTCGGCTTTGGCCCGCTAGACCTGAACCTGCAAAATGCTCTGGGCACCAGCTATACCGTCGTCAGCGACAGCGTGTATGTTTTCGGGATCACCCACGCCGTTGGCGGCGGCGATGTGCTGATGGAAATTCCCGCTGGCGGCGCGGCTGATATTGCCGGTAATCTCAATCTGGCCTCCAATACGCTTAGGGCCACGGTTGATCTGACCGGCCCGACGGTTACGCTGACCGGTCTTGCCGCCGCTGTCGGCCTTACGCCGCAAACGGTTACCGTAACCTTTAGCGAGGATGTCACCGGATTTACGTTGGCCGATATCGACGCGCCCTTTATGACGCTTACCAATTTCACCGCCGTAAGCGCGTCTGTCTATACGTTTGATCTTTCCAATGGCCGCTCCGTTGCTGTCTCGGTGCACATTCCGGCGGGCGGTGCGGCGGATCTGGCGGGCAATGCCAATGCGGTTTCCAATACCCTGACGGCCACCGCAGACCCGACCCCGCCCAGTGTCTGGATCACCGGCCTGCCTGCCAGCATTGCCGGTCCCGTTACCTTTGATGCCACCATCAATTTTTCCGAAAGCGTCACCGGATTTGTGGTCGGGGATATCAATATCACCGGCGGGGTCATTACCGCGTTTTCGGGCAGCGGGACTGTTTATACCGCCACGGTTGCCGCTAACGGGGTGGATGATCTGGTTATGTCGGTCAGCGCCAATGTGGCGCAAGATGCGGCACTGAACGGTAATGCGGCCTCGGCCACCTTTACCAGTGAAAGTATAATTGCAGAGCTAACCAGCACCAATATTGCCAAATTCATGCTGACCCGTTCCAATGCGCTTTTGTCCAACCAACCCGATCTGGCCGGTTTTTTGCGTGAACAAACCGCGCCGCAATTCAGTGCGGATATAACTGAAAAAGGCGGGATAGTGGCATTTGATACGGGTTCGAACGGGCCGATATGGGCGCGACTGAACGCCAATTGGGCCAATGATCTGGGGGCCGAAAGCCAGTATATTTTTGGTGCAGTTGGCGGGTATTCGAAATTATCGCAAAACCTGCTGATCGGCGGCATGTTGCAATTCGATGTGATGTCCGAGGTTGACGGCACCGCCACCACCAGCGGCACGGGCTGGTTGCTCGGGCCGTATTTTGCGGCCAAATTGCCCGATCAACCGCTCTATTTTGAGGGGTCGTTATTGTATGGTCAAACCAGCAATACCGTTTCGCCGATCGGCACCTATACCGATAGGTTCAGCACCGAGCGCTGGCTGGCCACATTGGGTGTATCGGGCCAGATTGAACGCGGCGCGCTGACCTTGACGCCGTTTCTGGATGCCAAATACACCAGCGATGCGCAGGCGGCATATGTTGATGGTCTTGGCAACCCGATTGCCGCGCAAACCATTGCTTTGGCACAGGCCGGCGCGGGGCTTGATTTTGAATGGGCACTAAGCACGGCCACCATGTTGAATGGCGGGGTTTCCGGCATCTGGAGCTATAGCTCCGGCAATGCCGTTGATCCCGGGTATGAGGGCGGGCGCGCGCGCCTTGAACTGGGGGTTTTGCATCAGCTTTCACCACAAAGCAATATCGGGCTTGGCGGTTATTACGACGGGATCGGAATCGTGGGTTTTGAAAGTTACGGCGTTGACATCAAATGGGTTTGGGGTTTTTAACCGGTTTTGCGCGCAGCAACATGCCAAACAGATCCCGCGGCGTGTCGGGGTCTGCCAGCATGTCCAGATTGTCAAAATGACCCCGTTTTTTGATCTGGTCATTGACATAACGCAGGGCTGAAAAATCCTCGATCGC
>JALSGU010000123.1 GCA_026982575.1 Paracoccaceae bacterium
GGGTTGATCAGGGTTACGGGCTGGTCTGTAACGAGGCGGGGCAGGTTTTGCCTGATCTTGTTATGAACACAGCCAATCAGGAACATGGCGTTATCACCTTGCGTGCAGGCACAGATGGCCAGCTTCCTGATTTTCCTGTTGGCACGCGATTGCGGGTCTTGCCAAACCATGCCTGCGCCACGGCGGCGCAACACAGCGAATATAACGTTATCCCGGTGGATGCCGACCAGCCAGTGATGCAATGGTCTCGGTTTTCGGGCTGGTAATCGCCAGCGCCAGCCGTTGATGGTTTTGTGACTGTTCCTTTGATTACGATTTTTCAGCTTGCAAATGTGCCAGCACAAACAGCCGGATCGCAGTAGCAAGGCCGGACCTGCCCAAACGGGCATCGTCTATTTCTGCGGCCAAACCGTTGATGGTTTTGCCCTGCTCTGCGGCAATCTGCAAGAATGCCCGCCAAAACGGGTCTTCGAGCGACACAGAAGTTCGGTGCCCGTGCAAGGTCAGGGACCGTTTTTGTGGCCGCGCGTTATCCATCGCGCTTATGGCCATCTAGCACCCGCGCGGCCTTCAAACCTCGGGCTTTTTGCAGGTCTTTCAAGGGTTTTGGCAGGCCGAATTCAAGGGCGTTTTGATCAGCAGATTTGCGGTTTTCATCCCGCAAAACCTGCTTTCGCTTTGCCCGTAAATTAACGACCTTACCTGTCATTTTGGCCCGATCATATTTTCCGGCCGCACCACGCGATCAAATGTTTCAGCATCCACAAAGCCCAGCGCGATGGCCTCGTGTTTAAGGGTCGTGCGGTTTTTATGGGCAGTTTTGGCAACCTTGGTGGCATTGTCATAGCCGATTTCAGGCGCAAGTGCGGTAACCAGCATCAGGCTTTCCCACATCAGTTTGGAAATGCGATCTTCATCGGCCTCAATGCCCGCCACACAATTATCGGTAAAGGCCACGGCGCTGTCACCCAGCAGCTGAATGGATTGCAGCACGTTATAGGCCATCATCGGTTTATAGACATTCAATTCAAAATGCCCCTGCGAACCGGCAAAACCAACAGCCGCGTCATTACCCATAACTTGGGCGCAAACCTGGGTAATGGCCTCAACCTGTGTCGGGTTGACCTTGCCGGGCATAATCGATGAACCCGGCTCATTTTCGGGCAACATCAATTCACCAAGCCCGCAGCGCGGACCAGACCCAAGCAGGCGAATATCATTGGCGATTTTGAAAACACTGGCGGCAACGGTTTTAAGCGCGCCCGAAATTTCAACCAGCGCGTCATGGGCGGCCAGAGCCTCAAACTTATTAGGGGCGGTCACAAATGGCAGGCCGGTGATTTTGGCCATATTGGCAGCAACTATTTTGGCCCAGTCTTTGTCGGTGTTAAGCCCTGTGCCAACAGCCGTGCCGCCCTGCGCCAGCGGATAGATGTTTTTCAGCGCATGGCGCACGCGCGCAATACCCTGTTCAACCTGAAACGCATAGCCGCCAAATTCCTGCCCCAATGTCAGCGGCGTGGCGTCTTGGGTATGGGTGCGGCCGATTTTGATGATGTCTTTGAAATCATCTGCCTTGGCCGCCAATGCTTTATGCAGTTTTTCCAGCCCCGGTAGCAATATTTCATGGGTCGAGGTGGCAATGGCAATATGCATTGCGGTTGGAAATGTATCGTTGGAGGACTGCCCCATATTGCAATGATCATTGGGATGCACAGGGGTTTTACTGCCAATTTCCCCGCCCAGCATTTCAATGGCGCGATTGGCGATTACCTCGTTTGCGTTCATGTTTGATTGGGTGCCGGACCCTGTTTGCCAGACCACCAGCGGGAAATTATCATCCCATTTGCCCGATACCACTTCGGATGCGGCATTGATGATGGCTGTTCCGATATCATCAGGCAGTTTGCCAGATGCCAGATTGGCCTCGGCGCAGGCCTGTTTGACAACCCCCAATGCGCGCACAATGGCGATGGGCTGTTTTTCCCAGCCGATGGGAAAATTTATCAGGCTGCGCTGGGTTTGTGCACCCCAGTATTTATCGGCAGGTACTTCTAAGGGGCCAAAGCTGTCGGTCTCGGTGCGGGTCATAAGCATTTCCTTATTTTTTGCGGAATGTATCGAGGCTGACAACATCACCCTCTTTGGCGATTTCTTCGACGGCGACGTCAATTTGTGTTTCTGCGGGGGTTGTTTTTGTTGGCATTGTATCAAAACGCAACCCGAATTCAGCCGAAGGATCAGCAAATGCGGTGATTGCGTCAAACGGTATAACCATGGGTTCGGGGGTGTTGTTGAAATTCAGCGTAATGGTAAACCGGTCGGCCATAATCGCCAGATTATCAAACCATTCCTGCATAACAATAGTCATTTCATCGGGGAATTTGTCTTTTAACCAAGGTGCCAGATCAACCCCTGCATGGCTGGTTTTGAAGGTGATGAAAAAATGATGCGCCCCCGGAAGCCCGTCAACCGCGACTTCTTCCAGCAAGCTTTTCACCATATTTTTCATGGCGACCTGCATCAAAGCATTCATTTCTGATTGCATGCGTTGCTTGTAATCGATGGTTTTGGTCATGTTCCGCATCCTTTGTGGTTGGGGCATTGATAGACAGTTCCATAGCCGGACAAAAGCGTAAATTAACCATAAACCACAAAAGCAATGCTGGCTCGGATGGTTTAGCAGCTTGATGACCTTTAGGTATTTGCTGTCCTAAAGATATGAATTTCTTGCAAATAATTCTGATTCTGGCGTATAAATTTAGTTTACGAGTATTAAAGGGGTTCACGATGGCCGGTATTAGCCCTTCTGATTTGCAAATAAGGTGCCCTGCCGAACTCAAGAATGCCCATTGGCAAAAGGCCAAAGGCAAAGTTGGAAAACTGATTAAAACCGGCCTCGGGGCCGAGCTTAAAAAACTTGCGATCATGCTTAAAAAGGTTGATATGGCCAAGCTGGATCCAGCCAGCAGCCCGTCAAAAACCCTGGAAGAGTTGACCAAAAAATTGTTCTGGCCAAAAAGAATATGCGACAAGGGTTGAACCGATTTGCAAACAGCTTGGTGTTATTCAAACTGACCTGCGCCCCTAGAACTCCTCCAAAATGATGTAGAGTCCGCCCGACCAAAGGACGGACAAAATGAAGAAACGATTTACGGACGAGCAGATTATAGCGATGCTCAAGGAGCAGGAAGCTGGC
>JALSGU010000124.1 GCA_026982575.1 Paracoccaceae bacterium
CTATGCAAACCCCCTTTAACGCCTTGAATGGTAAGGTGGTTTTCGGGATTAAAAGTCAGAGGCGGTCACCGAGTTTCTGGCACCGGCTACCGAAGAACTACGGGCGTTGCCGGAAGGGTCTTCGCTCAACGAAATGTTGAGCGTTTATGCCGTTATGCGGGAACAGGCGCGGGTTTGTTGGGGGGACGGCTGAAAAGTGTCCCAACCCCGTGTGGCACAATGCCGTCAACGCCGCGCTCCAGGATCAGGCAATCCAGCCTTTGGTTGCGGGCAAAGGCACTGCCGTTTTTGACACCTTGCACCAGAATGGCGGTGGCCATGGCGTCGGCGGTCATGCAATCGGCGGCGACAACGGTGACGCTGGCAATTTCGGGCTGCACAGGGCCGCCTTTTTGCCGGTCCATGGAATGGGAGAGCCGTGATTGCCCGACCTGCACCCAGTGGCGATAATCACCGGAGGTCGCCACGGCGGCATCGTGCAGTTCAAGCATGGAAAACGGGGTTCGGGCGGTATAATCGGGTTTTTCGATGGCCACGGCCCACGGCTTGCCATTGGGCTGCACGCCTTTGCTGCGCACTTCGCCATCCAGCACAACCAAGGCCGAGCCGAGGCCAAAATTTTCGCAAATCTGCATCATCCGGTCCACGCCGTAGCCCTTGGCAATGCCGGAAAGATCCAGCGCCAGCGGGGCGTGTTTGCGGGCGCGCGCGTTGGCTTGGTCCAGCTCCAGCGCTTCAACAGTATCGGGGCGAGGCTGGCTCAGTTTGGCGCGGATATCCGCCTCGTTTGGCGGGGTACTGCCAAAGCCCCATGCCGTTATCAGGTCTCCAAGGCCGATATCGAATGCGCCACCGGAAAGCCGCCCGATCTCCAGCCCTCGGGCCAGCACCTGCATTAGTTCGGGCGGGGTTTCCACCCATTCGCCAAGCGGCGCTGCATTCAGGCGCATCAGGTCGCTTTCGGGTTTCCAGCTCGACATCTGGTTATCCACCAGCGCCACCGCATCTGCCAGCGCCTTTTCCAGCGCGGCCATGTCGGTATTGGCCAAAACGCCGATTTCGGCGCGCCACTCTGTGCCCATGGTCGGGCCGGACAGCTTTTGCGCGTGCAGATCAATAGACATCTTCCAGATACCTTCCTTGGGCTTTTAGTTGCGCCGGTTCCAGCCCGTGCGGGGCCAGAATTTCTTGTAAGGCTTCGGCCACGCCCGCCGCCATATCCCGCCCGCCACATACCAGAATCTGTGCGCCGTTTTTGATCTGGGCAGCTACACTGGCAGCATCCCGCTGCAAAACATGCTGCACATAATCAACCTGCTTTACCCGAGAGGCCGCAAGGTTGACCTTTTGCAGTTTGCCTTCACTTTGCCACAGGCCCAGTTCGTCTTGATAAAGATAATCCGAATCCGGATGGCGAATGCCAAAGTAAAGCTGCATGGGCCGCTTTTTGTGGTTGGCACGGGCAAAACCGGCCAGCGGGCCAATGCCGGTGCCGGCCCCGATCAGGATCACGGGTTTGCGGTTTTTGGCCGGCGCAAAGGCAGGGTTGGGGCGGATGAAGGCCGATATCTCGTCCCCGATCGCAAGATTGAATAATTGCCCCGAACAAAGCCCGTGGGAATGTTTACGCACGCAGATTTCGACAAAACCGTCCTGGGTGCTGCTTGCCAGAGAATAAAGCCGCGCAACATCCGAAGAATCGGGAATAATACCCAGCAAATCACCGGCCTTGAAGTGTTTCCAGCCACGCCCGCGCAGACAGTTCAGCAAGCCAGTGCGGGGTACTGCAAAACGCAAGATCGCGGTCGGGGCCTGCACTTCCAGTCCGTAATCACGACGCGAAACCAGTTTCAGGCGGTGGGTGCGCGGCTGCACCGGCACATGGGCCAGCTCCAGCTCGTGTCCCAAGACTTGGCCGAGGGCATTGCCCCAGCGGTTGAAATCCTGTGGCGATTGCTGGTCCACGGTATCCATGGGCAAAAGCAATTCCCAGCCGGTTTCCTTTGCCTGTGCAATGATTTCTTCGGCATAAGCACAATAGGCAGGGAACTGGCGATCACCAAATCCAAGCACCGCCAACCTCGCAGCAGGGGCTTGCTTCAGGGCAGACAGCTTGTCGATAAACCCCTTGGCCGAAGCGGGGGCCTCGCCGTTGCCATAGGTTGCCGCCAGCACGATAATCTGCTTGGCATTGCTGTATTTATCAGGGGTAAAACGCGACAGGGGCGCGGCATAAACCCCGTGACCATTGGCCGTCAACCCGCTCATCAAAGTGCCAGCAAAGCCCCATGTGCTGCCTGCTTCGGACCCTACAAGGATGATTGTATCGGCCTTGTGCGCCGCCACACCTTTTGGCAAAGAGGGGCGCGCCTGGCGGGCTTTCCACCACAAGACCAGGCCGGTAACAGCCAATACCGGTGCACCCGACACCATCAGGCCCAGCAACAGACCCCAGAGCCACGCCCCTTTGCCTGTATGTAAAAGATAGATGAATTCATTTACTTTTTGCCAAGTACCTGCATCTTCCCATGCCAGTATTTTGCCAGTGCCTTGGTCAATATAGCCCTTGCCGTTATCGGTAGTCAGGGTGAAAACATCCGTAGCATCGTTGGCATAGGGAAAGGTCAGGCTGCGAAGCTGGTTTACCGGCACATGATTTAGCGCTTGCATCTGGGCGGTGCCCAAGCCCGTTTCGCCGCTTACCTCTGCCGGAAAGGCCGGGTTGGCAACGTCTTGTGGCAATATTTCAAAGGTGCCCAATGTCATATATAATGCTGTAACCGACGTTAGCGCCAACCCCAATATGGATAAACGACCAGCTTCGACATGCAGCCGTGTGGCCAACGTGCCGCGCGCCGGGGAAAAAACCTTTCGCCAGCCTCCCATGCGTCGGGCAATCAAAAATACACCCGATATGGATAGCAACAACAAAGCCCCGGCCCCCGCCGCCATGGTCAGACGCCCACCATCCCCCAGCAACAGCGAGCGGTGCAAGTCTTTTAACCAGCGCACAACCGGCGAAAATTCGTAATCCGACAGCCCCAGCCCTGTGGCCGGATCAACCACAACAGCACCGGGCGCATCATCAGCATAATAATAAGCCGTGATCTGCCCCGAAGGCGCACGCCTGATCTGTTCTACCTCGGGGTAATGCACCGCAATACGCGCAGCAAGTTCCCCGACGGTCAGCTTTGTTTCCACAAGGGCGGGGGCCTTTATTTTTTCCCATGCAGGAACAACCGAAAGTGCGACCCCGCTCAGGGCAAGAACCAGCAGTAATACTGCAGCAATCAGGCCAATATATTTATGTAACGCACGTATCATACTGCGGATCTCCGGAAAATGTGATGGTTATTGCAAGACAACACTTCGGACATAGCGACGCCCTGAATTGGTCACGCCAAAGTTTTCACTTGTTATCGGAATAACAATGTCCGAGGGGGCATCGCGCATGTCTTCTACCGAAGCGTCGATGCGAATTTGATACCCGGAATCAATCAAGGCATCGGCCAGATCAAAGGTAATTTCAAAAGAGCGGCCAGCCCCGACGCTTGCCCCGGTCATGGCATAGCGCATATCCCCTCTGGTTGCGCGGTACCAGTGGGTGAAATGGTCAAAATATTTTGACTTGCCACCACCGACCCATACTGTGCCGACAAAATCCCCGTTTTCTTTGGTTACATAAACCGCCAAATAGGCCCCGTCGCCGCCGTAATTTTTCAACGCTCCGGTCAGGGTTATGGTTCTGGCCATAACGCTACCGGGGATAACAAGCGCGGTTGTCAGCGCCAAAGTAGTTAGAATCTTTTTCATGATACTGGTCTCCATTTGTAATTTATTCAGAGTATTTAGCGTGACCAACTGACACCTAGCTGAATTTCTGGAAAAACATTGTTAAGGTTACCGTCAGGTTGAGCAGGGTTTCACTGCCCAAGGCAGCGCCACAAAGAAACACAGGTGAACCACACCGGAAAATCCGGGGGTTTAATAGGTTCATTTACGAGAGTTCAAGACATGGAAACCGGTGCAAGGCACAGGTGTTTATTCCTCGATTTCAATATCTGAAATATCCACCGGCGGATCTGTTGGTCGAATACGATCCCGGTATCCATGGGATTCGTATTCGAAATCGATGATCTCGAAAGTGGACGGATCTATTTTTACCTCGAACTCCAGCCCACCTTCTTCAAGCCCGTAAAGCTCGTAACAGCCATCGTCAATTTTTACGCGATGAATTTCCCAGCCGTGGGTTTCAGCCCAGAGTATGGCAGCAGATCGAGATTGCCAAAGGGACATGGGCACATAGCACTCGCCTTCGCTGGCCAGGACCGGTGAGGGCGAGGATAAGGCCAATGCCGTATATATGCCGATAATAGATAAAAACTGTTGCACGATTCTTTCCCGCTGCAGATTGATCGTCTTCATTTATGGCATGGTTTCCTGACACCAATCTGAACAGCACATTTCTTTTCCCGTCAGGTAGCTGTAATAAACAGTCGATAGAGTGCTGTAAATATCAGGGACAACATTTATGCGCGTATTGCTAGTTGAGGACGACACTGTGCTGGGTGCCGGTGTGCGTGACCAAATAAAGGCCGAAGGCCATTCCGTTGACTGGGTCACCCGGCTTGACGATGCAGCAGACTATATCGCTGCGGCAACCTATGATCTGGTGCTGCTGGACCTGATGCTGCCCGACGGGCGCGGCCTGCCTTTTTTGCAGAACTTACGCAAACGGGGGGATGTAACACCCGTTATTATCCTTACCGCACTAGACCAAATCAGCGACCGCATTGACGGGCTGAACGCCGGTGCCGATGATTATATGGTCAAGCCCTTTGATCTGGCCGAGCTTTCGGCCCGGCTTGCGGCCGTGGCGCGACGCTATACCGGAAACCCCAATCCGCTGGTTGAAATTGCCGACCTAGAGGTCGATCTTGCCGCCAAATCCGTGCGGCGTCAGGGTAAACTGCTGTCCTTAACCGCCCGTGAATGGGTGTTGTTCGAGGGCTTTGTGCAGCACCCGGGGCAGATCATTTCCAAGGCCCAGCTGGAAGACCGGCTTTATGCCTTTGATATCGAAATTGAAAGCAACACCATAGAAGTGCACATCAGCCGGTTGCGTAAAAAGCTGGGCCGTGAAAAAATCGTAACCGTGCGCGGCATGGGCTATAGGCTGGGCGAAACATGAGGCTGCCGCAAAGCCTGCAAGGCCGGCTAGCCCTTGCCATCGGCTCAAGCGTGGCGCTGGTATGGGTGATCACTGCGCTGATCACGGCGGCCACAATTCGCGAAGAGATGAATCAGGTCTTTGACAGCGCCCTTGAGGAAACCGGCCAGCGCATATTGCCATTGGCGGTGCAGGAGCTGTTCGAGGCAGAGGATGATGGCACTGCGCAGCTGATTACCACCCTGCGCGAACATGACGAATTTCTGACCTATGTTGTGCGTGACCGGAGCGGGCGGATTTTGCTGCGCTCGCATGATGCCGACATTCAGGATTTTCCGCCTTTTCGGGAAACCGGTTTCGCCCGGACCCCTACCCATATTATCTATTATGACGCCGCGCTGGGGGGGGATTTTACCATCTCGGTTGCCGAGCCGCTCGCCCATCGAAGCGAGGCCGCGCGGGAAACCCTGATGGCGCTGGGCTTGCCTTTGTTCTTTCTGCTGCCGCTGACGCTGGGCGGTATCTGGCTGTTGCTGCGCATTATGCTTGGCCCGCTTCGCGGGTTTCGCGATGAAGTCGCGGCGCGGGACGGACGGGACCTGACGCCGGTTGACGGGGGCCGGTTGCCAACCGAAATCAGGCCGGTTGCCGAGGCGGTCAATGCTTTGCTGGAACGGTTACAGCGCACACTGGATGCAGAGCGCAGCTTTGCCGCCAATGCCGCACACGAGCTGCGCACCCCTGTGGCTGCGGCCTTGGTACAAGTCCAGCGCTTACAATCGGAAGCCAAGGACGAAAGCGCAATAATGCGTGCAAACAATATAGAATCTTCGCTAAAGCGGTTAAACCGCATGTCCGAAAAACTGATGCAAATGGCCCGGGCCGAAGGCTCCAGCATGGCAGTGGATACCCCCCATGATCTGGCGAGAATCGTAAAGATGCTGGCTCAGGATCTGGCCTATACCGACCACGACAACCGGCTGGAGCTGGACCTGCCGTCAGGGCCGGTCATGTCAAGGATTGACCCCGATGCCTTTGCCATTGCCCTGCGCAACCTGATGGAAAACGCCCTGCGCCACGGTGATGCCGGTGCGCCGGTCCGCGTGACGCTGGAACCCAACGGAACCCTGCGCGTGGCCAATGCCGGCCCGATCGTGCCGCCGGACGAACTGCAAACCCTGACCCGGCGGTTTTCCCGGCGGGACAGAAGCGCCCAAGGCAGCGGGCTGGGCCTGGCGATTGTGCAGGTCATCGCCGATGAAACCGGCGGCCAGCTTACGCTGCACTCTCCGGCAACAGGGCGCACAGACGGCTTCGAGGCCGTTCTGCATCCGGCTCCTTCGTAAGGCTGGACAGAGTAGCGGTTTCATGCCAGATAAAGGCATGGCCTGCCTATGAGGGGCCACCACCGGAGCCAAAAGCCTTGAAGCCAAGCCGATTCTTCAGCGTTATTCCCGTCATTTCCTGGCTGTTTATACAGCTGGTCATGACCGGTGCCTGGTCAACCGGCGCGGCGGCTATCGGCTCGTCGGCTTATGCCGGTCAGGCCGTGGTGATCTGCACCGGCAACGGGCTGGTGACCATCTATCTGGACGAAAACGGCAATCCGGTCGAGGGCGAGGACGGCGAAACGCAGGCCACGCCTTGTGACTGGTGCACGAGCTTCAGCACAGCGCCCACCCTGACGGCCCCCGCCAGCCTGCTGGATTTCACCCCCTGCGCGGCAAGCAATGTGCACTTTGCGGCGCACACAGATTCTCGCAGCCCGCAGGCGGTTGCCACCAATGCACGCATTCGCGCCCCTCCGGTTCGGGCTATGTCGTAACCGCTGCTAACAGCGCGGGAAGGCACCGGAATCCTGCATGGATTTCGACCTGTTTTCTTTACGGGAAAACAGCCTCTTACACATATACCAAACTGGAGAATACCAAATGAAACGCAGAACCTTTGTGGCTCTGGCGGCAACGCTTGCCAGCCTGACCCTCCCCCTATCCACCGCTTATGCCGGCACAGTTGTTGACACAATGGGCCGCAGCGTTGACGTGCCCGACGATGTCAGCCGTGTGCTGCTTGGCTTTTACTTTGAGGATTTTTACGCCATCGGCGGGGCTGAAGCCTATGACAAGGTGGTGGCCATTTCGCGCCCCGCATGGGAAGGCTGGCGCAATTCGCAATGGAAAAGCTATAACGCCATAAACCCCGCGCTGGACGGGCTGGTGGATGTAGGCGAGGCTGACGCCGGCACCTTTGCGCTGGAAATGGCAGTAGCGGCGCGCCCTGATGTTGCTATCATTGCCGCTTGGCAATACCGCGCGCTGGGGGATGTTGTGGGCAAGCTGGAAGCCGCCGGCATTCCGGTGGTTGTGGCAGATTACAATGCCCAGACCGTTGAAAAACATGTGGCCAGCACCCTGCTGATCGGGCAGGTTATGGGGGCCGAGGCGCGGGCGCAGGAACTGGCGGATAACTATGTCGCGGCGGTTGCCGATGTGCAGGCGCGTGTGGCCACCGCGCTGGAAGCCCGCGGCGGCATGCGCCCAACTGTATATATAGAGCTGGGCAGCAAGGGGGCCGGTGAATACGGCAATTCCTATTCCGATAAAATGTGGGGCGGTGTGATCACCATGGCTGGCGGTGACAATATCGCGCTCGAGGCACTCAAAGAGCGTGGCCCGCTCAACCCCGAATATGTAATCGCCACCAATCCGGAGGTCGTGTTTATTGCCGGTTCTTACTGGATGAACCGTGACAATGCGGTGGTGATGGGCTTTGGCGTAACACCCGAGCAAACCCGCGAGCGCTTGCAGCCCTTTACCCGGCGCGCCGGCTGGCCCGACATGGCGGCTGTGCAAAACGGCCAGATCCATGCGGTTTATCACGGCGGGGCGCGCACGCTTTATGATTACACCTTCCTGCAATTCATGGCCAAAGCCATGTATCCAGAGGCTTTTGCCGATGTGGATCCGGTGGCCAATCATAAAGCCTATTATGAGGCGTATCTGCCGATCGCTGCCGAAGGCACCTTCATGCTGACCTTGGCCCAATAGGCCGGCTTGCGGGGGGCGCTTTGCGGTGCCCCCCGTATTTTTATTCTGACAGGAGTGCTTTCGTGGCAACAAATGCAACAGTTTCGGCTTCTGGCCGACAAATGGCGCGGCGGCTGTTCTGGCTGGCCTTTATATCCGGCCTGCTGGTTTTGGTCTTTATCGGTGATATCCTGACCGGCCCCGCCTTTCTCAATGTGTTCGATGTGATCGCGGCGCTGTTTTCCCCCGCCACCGCCGAAGACCCGACCACCGTTATTATTGTCCATTCTATCCGCCTGCCCATGAGCCTGATGGCGCTGATCGTGGGGGCCTCGCTGGGGGTGGCGGGGGCCGAAATGCAAACCCTGCTCGGCAATCCGCTGGCCAGCCCCTATACGCTGGGCTTTTCGGCGGCGGCGGGTTTTGGCGCGGCCATCACCATTTTGTTCGGCTTCACCCTGCCCTTCATTCCTTCCATGACCATTCCGCTGATGGCGTTTTTATGCGCAGGCGTGGCCTGCCTTATGGTGTATGGTCTGGCCCATATCCGCGGTATTACCGCCGAAGTCATGGTGCTGGCGGGCATTGCCACACTGTTTTTGTTCCAGTCCATGCAATCGCTGGTGCAATATCTGGCTGCCCCCGAAGTATTGCAGGAAATTGTGTTCTGGATGTTTGGCTCCATGCTCAAGGCCTCGTGGTTTTCGGTCACGGTATCGGGCGTGATTTTTGTGGTGGCGCTGCTTTTGCTGCTGCCCGATTTCTGGAAACTGACGGCCCTGCGGCTGGGCGATGACCGCGCGGCGAGCCTCGGGGTGAATGTGGGTGCGCTGCGGCGACGGGTGTTTTTTGTGGTGGCGCTGCTTACGGCGGGGGCGGTGGCCTTTGTGGGCACTATCGGCTTTGTCGGGCTGGTGGCCCCGCATCTGGCGCGCATGCTGGTGGGCGAAGACCAGCGGCTGCTGATACCGGCCTCGGCCATTTGTGGCGGCCTGATCATGGTGGGGGCCTCGATTGCCTCCAAGCTGCTGTCGCCCGGCGCGGTGGTACCTATCGGCATTGTAACGGCGCTGATCGGCGTGCCGTTTTTGTTCGGGCTGATTTTAACCGGAAAACAGAGGCATTGGTGATGTTCAAAATAGAAGAAATCAGCGTATCCTATGACGGGCGCACCATTCTGGACCGCATCGACATGACGCTCGAACCGGGCACCCTGACCGCGCTTGTCGGCCCCAACGGCACCGGAAAATCCACCCTGCTGAAATCGGTGGCGGGGCTGATACCGGCCAAGGGGCGGGTGGCCTTTGCGGGGCGGGTGCTGGCCCCGTCCGACAAGCTGAAAACCGTGGCTTATATGCCGCAAGACACCGGCGCGCAAAGCTCGTTGACCGTGCTGGAGGTGGTGTTGCTGGGGCGCTTGCAATCACTGGGGATGCGCATTGGCGATGATATCCGCGCCGAGGCGATCGGGGCTTTGGCGCGCTTTCATCTGGACGCCCTGCAAGACCGCGCCATCGGGGCGATCAGCGGCGGGCAGCGGCAGCTGGTGTTTCTGGCGCAATCCCTGTTTCGTGCGCCCAGGGTGCTGCTGCTGGACGAACCCACGGCGGCGCTGGATTTGCGCCACCAGCTGATTGTGCTCGACCGTATCCGCAGCACCTGCGCACAAAGCGGCATGATCGCCATGGCCGCGATGCACGACCTTTCACTGGCCGCGCGCTTTGCCGACCGGATCGTGTTTCTCAATGGCGGGGTGGTGTGCGCCGACGGCCCCCCTGCCACAGTGCTGAACCCCGATATTTTGCAACAGGTTTACGGGGTGGAGGCCGAGGTGCAGCAGGGGCCAAGCGGGGTGTTGCATGTTTCGCCGATCAGGGCCTTGCAGGGGATCGGGGTTTAGGCCTTTGCCGAAAATTCAGGCTGGATTCAGGTTGGGGCGCTAACTGGGCCATGAACCAACCTGAAGGAGAGATGAATATGCGAAACAAAAGTATACTGGCGGTAATGGCCACTGTGGCCCTGAGCGCCACCCCGAGCGTATCGTCCTCTAATTAGGAAAACCACCAAAACCCGTGGCAGCTTCCCAACCGATGATGCCGCAACCAAACTGATCTATCTGGCCATTCGGAACTTCGAGAAAAAAGGCCGCTGTGTCAGAGAATGGCCTCTCGGTGATTGCAGGCAATCACCTGCTGGTAATAGTTGCAGCCCGAAACCAGTTCGCTATCCTATACCCCGAACGGTTCAACAGATGACCCGTTTTAACCGCATGGGCCATGCCCCATACACAGAGTTTAAGACACTCCCCAGATCGCCAAAGCCATCACCGGCGTCACCTTATCGGCGAAATAGAAACCACAAACAACCAGGCCACCGCATGACCCGAATACCTCAAACACCAGATTTAACAATGACACTATATTTCCATGGGCGAATAGCGCCTTATGTTCAATTTTTCTTTATTGTTTTATGGGAGTTCTACTTTGGGATTAGACCTGTTAACCAAACCGTGCCTAAATACTAAAAACCTTGGGGATACACATGTTAAGATATACGACTTTTGCGATTGCGGTTGGCCTGACTGCATTTTCGGCATTATTGGCAATTTTCTGGCCCTATTTCTGGATCGCCTTTGTGTTTTTCGGCTTTTTTGCCTTGGTTGGTCTGCGTGATGTGCGCCAGGAAAGACACGCGATATTGCGCAATTATCCGATTCTGGGCCATTTGCGCTGGATACTTGAGGGCATCCGCCCCGAAATTCGTCAATATTTGCTGGAAAGCGACAGCGACAAAGAACCGTTTTCACGCGATGATCGCGCCATCGTTTATCAGCGCTCCAAGGGCGTAGAAGATAAGCGTCCGTTTGGCACCCGTTTGGATGTTTATGCGGCGGGGTATTCGTGGATTACCCATTCAATACTGGCGCGCACAGATGTGCCGTGGGATTGTCGGGTGAAAATCGGTAATGACCAATGCAAACAGCCCTATGATGCCTCTATTTTCAACATTTCCGCCATGAGCTTTGGCGCGCTGTCTGCCAATGCAATTTCGGCGTTGAACAAAGGCGCTAAAATGGGCGGGTTTGCCCATGATACCGGCGAGGGCGGCATTTCGGTGCATCACCGCGATGGTGGCGGTGATCTGATTTATGAAATCGGCAGCGGTTATTTTGGTTGTCGCGATGATCAGGGCAGATTCAGCCCCGAAAACTTTGCCAAACAGGCGGCCAATCCGCAGGTAAAAATGATTGAAATCAAGCTGTCGCAAGGCGCAAAACCCGGTCATGGCGGGCTGTTGCCTGCGGCGAAAATATCCCAGGAAATTGCCGATGCACGGGGCATTCCGATGGGCGAGGATTGTATTTCACCGGCAACCCATAACAAATTTTCAACCCCGCTGGAATTTGTGCATTTTATTGCTGAATTGCGGGAATTATCCGGTGGTAAACCAGTTGGATTCAAGCTGTGTGTCGGGCACCGGCGGGAATTTATGTGTATGGTCAAAGCCATGATCGAAACCGGCATCATGCCCGATTTTATCGTGGTTGATGGCAAAGAAGGCGGCACCGGCGCGGCACCGCTGGAATTTGCCAACCATATCGGCATGCCTTTGGTGGAGGGGCTTAGTTTTGTGGTTAATACATTGATCGGGGCCGGCATACGCGACCAGATCAAAATCGGTGCGGCAGGCAAATTGGTAACTGCCTATGATCTGGCCCGGGTCTATGCGCTGGGTGCCGACTGGGTAAACTCGGCCCGTGGGTTTATGTTTTCGATCGGCTGTATTCAGGCGCAGGCTTGCCATACAAATCACTGCCCTGTCGGGGTGACAACCCAAGACAAGTTGCGCCAGCGCGCGCTTAACGTGGACAGCAAATCGCGCCGGGTTGCGGGGTTTCATCGAAATACACTTAAGGCTGTGGCGGAAATTGTCGGGGCGGCAGGGCTTGGCTCTCCGTTTGAATTGCAGCCTAAACACTTGATGGTAAGGCAAAAAAGCGGCGAGACATTATCGGGGGCCAAGATTTATCTGACCATGCCGCCAAATGCCTTGATTGATGGCGTAACCGTTGAGGAAAATTATCAAGTGCCTTGGAATAACGCCCGATCAGAAAGCTTTCGGCCGTTTGAGGGGATGGAAAGCCTTTTGTATAATTAGGTGTATTAGTTCTGACTTCATCTGACACTGCCCCCAATTTCAGCGAACTGAACTGGGAGCGGCGCGCCCATTGATAAGGGCGGTGGTTGCCGTTTTGATGGTGGTGCACACCAACCACAAAACGAGGAAACCACAATGTTGAATACTAGGCAGAAGATCATCAAACACAAAGTCGGCTTGCTAAACCTTGCCGAATATCTGGACAACGTGTCCAAAGCCTGCCAGGTTATGGGCATGTCCCGGGACACGTTTTACCGCTACAAATCGGCGGTGGATGATGGCTGGGTGAAGGCTTTGTTCGAGCGGACCCGACGAAAGCCCAACTTGGCCAACCGGGTTGATCAGGCCACCGAAGATGCCGTCATCAAATCGGCCACGGATTTTCCGGCCTACGGTCAGGCCCGTACGTCCAATGAGCTGCGCAAACCCGGGGGGATTGTTTCCCCGTCTGGCGTCAGGTCGATCTGGCTGCGTCACGATCTGGCCAATCACTGACCGGCAACCGTTCTCTGAAATCGCGTTTCAGGCTTGCTTTCAAAAAGCGGAAGAGACGATTTAGCAGGCTCTAGAGGTTAAGGGCCGCCGCTGATGGGCGCGCTCATTACATGGTTTTCCGGCAGTCGCCTTGCGCTGGCTGCCGGAAAATGGGCCGCCATCGCCCTCACACTAACCCTGTTCCTCCTGTCCCTGCACCGCTGGGGCGAACATGCCGGGCGGCTGGCGGAACGGCTCTAAAATATGGAGAAAGCCAATGAAATCCAGCGTAAAATACTCGAGGCCGCGTCTCATCTCCCTCGCAATCGTGACGAGCTTGCTGAGCGCCTGCGCGACGGTGGGTTCTGAGCGGGTCGCAGGTGTATGCCTGCCGGTGGTGAAGTATGACGCGGGGTTCCAGGCAAAGGCAGCCGTGGAAATGCAGGCGTTGCCGGAAGGGTCGGCGATTGTGAAAATGTTGAGCGATTATGCCGTAATGCGAAAGCAGGCACGAGCATGTGTTTTTCCGTGAAATCATCGGTTTTCCAGTATAAGCTGGAGCCAATGCCCGTTTAGGAGATGGAAAGTTGCTTTCTATATCCTATTATTGTCGGGAGGTAGATTTCCGGAAATTTTGCCGAAATATAGGAGGATACGCAGGGTGTTCGCATTTTAATTAGCGTAAGTGGCTAATATATATGGGTAAAAACAGGACGCCCACCAAGGAAAACATCAAGTCCCGGAATTGTTTTTTCCTTTTCCTCTGCACTGCTATTCTGGCCTTAATGGGGCGAGTCCGCTTGCTCTCGAAAAAACAGATCAGGGATAGGGAGTTAATATGCACGAGACATTTTATGATGTGATGCGCCGGCAGGGGATCACCCGCCGCAGCTTTTTGAAATATTGCAGCCTTGCGGCCGGGGCCTTGGGGCTTTCGCCGGCCTTTGCACCGCAAATCGCCCATGCCATGGAAAACAAACCACGCATTCCGGTGCTTTGGCTGCACGGGCTGGAATGCACCTGCTGCTCTGAAAGCTTTATCCGTTCGGCCCACCCGCTGGCCAAGGATGTGATCCTTAGCATGATTTCGCTGGATTATGACAATGTGATCATGGCCGCCGCCGGTGAAGCCGCACAGGCGATCATCGAGGAAACCATCGAAAAATATGATGGCAATTTCATTCTTGCCGTTGAGGGCAACGCGCCTTTGGGTGAGGATGGCATGTATTGCATCACCGCTGGCAAGCCATTTGTCGATGAGCTGACAAGGGTTTCGCAACACGCCAAGGCGATTATCTCATGGGGTTCTTGCGCCAGCTGGGGCTGTGTGCAGGCCGCGCGGCCAAACCCGACCCGCGCCACGCCGACCCATAAAATCCCCGGTATTGCTGATAAACCAATCATCAAGGTTCCCGGTTGCCCGCCGATTTCCGAGGTAATGACCGCCGTTATCACCTATATGCTGACCTTCGAAAAACTGCCCGAGCTGGACAATCAGGGCCGTCCGAAAATGTTCTATAGCCAGCGTATTCATGACAAATGTTATCGTCGAGGTCATTTTGACGCCGGTCAGTTTGTTGAAAAATTCGACGATGAAGGCGCAAAGAAGGGCTATTGCCTGTATAAAGTCGGCTGCAAAGGCCCGACCACTTATAACGCCTGTTCGACCATTCGCTGGAATGGCGGCTTGTCCTTCCCGATCCAGGCCGGCCACCCGTGTATCGGTTGTTCGGAAGACGGTTTCTGGGACAAAGGCGGTTTCTATGAGCGCCTCAGCGATATCAAGGGTTTCGGCATCGAGGCCAACGCCGATGAAATCGGTAAAACCGCAGCACTTATTGTGGGTGGCGCTGTGGCGGTCCATGCGGGTGCCAGCGTTATCAAGCGAATTGCAAGCAAGGGAGATGATGCATAATGGCTATTATCGAGACACCAAACGGCTTTAACCTCGACGATAGCGGCAGACGCATCGTTGTTGATCCGGTGACCCGGATTGAGGGCCATATGCGTTGCGAAGTTAACCTCGACGAGGACAATTTCATCCGCAATGCGGTTTCCACCGGCACCATGTGGCGCGGTCTGGAAGTGATTTTGAAAGACCGTGATCCGCGTGATGCCTGGGCTTTTGTGCAACGTATTTGCGGGGTTTGCACAGGCACCCATGCGCTTACATCGGTGCGCGCGGTCGAGGATGCGCTCAATATCGACATCCCCGAAAACGCCAACTCGATCCGCAATATCATGCAGCTCAGCCTGCAGGTGCATGACCACCTGGTGCATTTCTACCACCTGCACGCGCTGGACTGGGTAAACCCCGTAAACGCGCTAAAGGCCGACCCGCGCGCCACCAGCGAGCTGCAGCAAAAGGTTAGCCCGAGCCACGCGAAATCATCTCCGGGGTATTTCCGGGACATCCAGACCCGCATTCGCAGATTCATCGAAAGCGGCCAGCTTGGCCCGTTCAAAAACGGCTATTGGACCAACCCCGCCTATCTGCTGCCCCCCGAGGCAGACCTGATGGCCCTGACCCATTATCTCGAGGCGCTTGATTTTCAAAAAGAAATCATGACTGTGCGCACAATTTTTGGTGGCAAGGATACTCATCCGAACTGGCTGGTTGGCGGTGTGCCCTGTGCGATCGATATGGACAGCCCCGGTGCGCCGATCAACATGGAGCGCCTGAACTATGTGCGCTCGATTACCGAACGCACCATCCAGTTTGTCAAAAACGTCTATGTGCCGGATGTGATCGCCATTGGCGGCTTTTACAAAAGCTGGCTATATGGCGGTGGGCTGGCCAGCCAGAATGTCATGTCTTATGGCGACATCCCGGACCGCGCCAATGATTATTCCACCGAAAACCTGATGATGCCACGCGGCGCGATCATTAACGGCAATCTTGATGAAGTCCACGAGATCGACCTGCGCGACCCCGACGAGATTCAGGAATTTGTGCCCCATTCATGGTATAAATACCCTGATGGTGCCAAAGGCCTGCATCCATGGGATGGCATAACCGAGGCGCAGTATGAGCTGGGGCCGAACCTGATCGGCACTAAAACCAATATCGAACGTATTGACGAGGGCGGCAAATATAGCTGGATCAAGGCGCCGCGCTGGAAAGGCCATGCGATGGAGGTTGGCCCGTTGGCCCGCTATATCATCGGCTATGCCAAGGGTGACGAATACATCACCGACCAGATCAACAGCACCCTGCGGGCGCTTGATGTGCCGCTTCCGGCGCTGTTTTCGACCCTTGGCCGCACCGCGGCACGGGCGCTCGAATCCCAATGGGCGGCGGAAAAACAGTTGTATTTCCTTGATAAACTGATTGCCAATATCAAGAATGGTGATAGCTCAACGGCCAATACCGAAAAGTTCGATCCCTCCACATGGCCTTCCGAAATCAAGGGCATGGGCTTTACCGAGGCGCCGCGCGGTGCGCTTGGTCACTGGATCAAGATCAAGGATACCAAGATCGAGAACTACCAGTGCGTGGTGCCAACCACGTGGAACGGCTCGCCGCGCGATGCCGAGGGCAATATCGGCGCGTTCGAGGCATCCTTGCTCGATACCAAGGTAGAAGTGCCCGAAGAACCGGTTGAAATTCTACGCACATTGCACAGCTTTGATCCCTGTCTTGCCTGTTCGACACATGTTATGTCGCCTGACGGAGAAGAGCTGGCCAATGTTAAAGTCAGATAGGGGGATGCCATGAGCGATGTTTCAAAAACAAAGCAAGAGGCGGTTTACGTCTATCAGGCACCGATCCGCATCTGGCACTGGGTGCAGGCATTTGCCATTCTGGCGCTTGGCATTACCGGATACCTGATCGGCTCTCCGCCGCCTTCATTGGGGGGCGAGGCCTCGGATTACTACTTGTTTGGCTGGATCCGGTATATCCATTTTGTCGCGGCCTATATTACCGTGATCGGGTTTGTGTTCCGGATATACTGGGCTTTTGTCGGCAACTCCCATGCCCGCGAAATCTTCCTGCCGCCCGTATGGCGCCCCAGATTCTGGGTTGGCGTCTGGCACGAGATCCTATGGTATGCGATGCTGGTAAAAGAGCCGAGAAAATACGAGGGACATAACCCGCTGGCGGTTCTGGCCATGCATTTCATGTATGTCTGGGGCATAACCTTCATGATCATCACCGGCTTTTCCATGTATGGCGAAAGCACCGGATTCGGGACATGGCAGCATACCTACTTTACCACTTGGGTTAATCCGCTATTCGGACAAAGCCAGGATGTGCATACATGGCATCATATTGGCATGTGGGTGATCATCGTGTTTGTCATGATCCATGTTTATGTGGCAGTGCGCGAAGACATCATGTCACGCCAATCGATCATCAGTTCGATGATTTCGGGATGGCGGCAATTCAAAGATGATCGTCCCGCCGACAAAGATTAACGCCTCTCTGGGGCAAAATCTTCTTCCCTTGAGCGCCGCATGAAAATGCGGCGTTTTTTTTGTTTTACCGGAAGTTATATTGTCACATTTATCGCAAAACGGACAACTTATCCTTGTTTTACGGGGCGGTGTATGATTGATTGATCGGAAGGTAATCAGCCGATTGACTGGGGTAATGGAAGCTTATAATCCTCCCCCGTCACTATCAGCCTATTTTTAACGGCATGAGCTTCTTGGGAGGGAACAATGTCATCACAACCGAATGTATTGATTCTGGGTATCGGCAATCTGCTTTGGGCCGATGAGGGCTTTGGTGTGCGCGCGGTAGAGGAGTTTCACCGCCTTTACGAAACCCCCGATAACGTCAAGCTGATGGATGGCGGCACGCAGGGCATTTACCTCGTGCAGCATGTGCGCGATTGCGACATCCTGATCGTGTTTGACGCGGTTGATTACGGCTTGCCGTCGGGCACCATGAAGCGGGTCGAGGATGAAGAGGTGCCAAAATTTATGGGCTGCAAAAAGATCAGCCTGCACCAGACCGGCTTTCAGGAAGTGCTGATGATGGC
>JALSGU010000125.1 GCA_026982575.1 Paracoccaceae bacterium
GGTGGTCAATGCGGATACGCTGGATGTTTTTGCCAAGGGCAACGGCGATACCATCATTTTTGCCACCGGCGACTGGACCCGCCATGTGGAGGTAAACGATGTTGCGGTAATTTTGCCCGAGCTGCTAAAGGCTGCAAACGGCTTGCTGAAAGCTGCGGTGCTGGAACGGGATTCCGAGCGCAAGGTGCAAACGCGGTTCCGGTTTTCCAAATACCCGTCGCTGATTTTTTTACGTGACGGCGAGTATCTGGGCGTTATCCAAAAGGTGCTGGATTGGCAAGATTACGTTATCGAAATCAACAAGATACTTGCCGGCACCCCTGTGTCGCCGCCACAATATAAATTCCCCGAGGGTTGCGCGCCAGCTCCGGCAGAAACAAATTAAGGAGTGATTTGATGACATCGGATTTTAGAATGCCCGAAGGTCTGGGCATCGGCCCGGGAAGCCAGAGCGAGCCAGACGGCGAAGCCCTCGACCATATGGAAATGCCGCGCGATATGGTGACATTTGATTTGCCAATCGCGCCCGAACCTGAAGATACACTGGGCATGGAAGAGGGCAAAGCCCGCCTTAACGCGCTGCAAAAGCTGCTGGCTGGCTACAAAATCGGCGCGCGCGCCGCGCTGCTGGAGCTGGGCGACCTTGACCAGAAAAACCTCGGGCTGGTGAACCAGATTTTGGGCGAAGGCGAGGTATCACTGGTGTCTGGTTCGGATATTCAGGTGCAGGAAGCGGTGTTTGCCGGCGTCTGGCGGGTGCTGCATTTTGATGATGGCAAGGTGGTGCGCGACACGATCGAGGTGGCCGACTGGCCCCATTCGGTAGCTGACCGCGTGTTTGGCATTGCCGCCAAAACCGGCGCGCTGGCCGAGGACCCGCTGCCCGAAAGCGTGTTCAACGCCCCGTCGATCCTGACCGAAATCGCCGATGCCGTGGCCAATTACAAGCCGGGCACGGCCACCCATTCGATCAACCTTTCACTCCTGCCCCATACCGAGCAAGACCTTGAATACCTTGCCCGAAAGCTGGGCGTGGGCGATACCATTATCCTGTCGCGGGGCTATGGCAATTGCCGCGTATCCTCGACCGGCACCAATAATGTCTGGTGGGTGCAATATTACAATTCTCAAGATGCGCTGATCCTGAATTCGATCGAAATCATCAACGTGCCCGAAGTGGTGTGCGCCGCGCAGGAAGACATTGACGACAGCGCCGAGCGGGTGGCCGAAGTAATGGAAATTTACAATGAGTAACGGCTTTGACGGCTCTTTTGGCGGCGATCTTGCCAAGCTGAAAGACACCGACATTCTGGAATGCAAAATTTGCTGGTGGCAATACGAGCCTGCCAAAGGCGACACCTATTGGCAGATCCCCGCCGGCACCCCGTTTGCGCAATTACCGGACCATTGGTCCTGCCCCGAATGTGACGGGCGCCGCGAAGATTTTATGGTAGTGAGTTGATGGATGCCGGTTCCGAGACCTTGCGCGAAACCTTGGAGACGTTTTACCGCGAAATCGAGGCAACGCGTATGGAGGGGGTGCCGATCCTCAATACAAAACTGGAAGTGGCAGCGCTTGGTTTTGAACCGTGGCAGGAATATGCGCTGGGCGTGCTGGTGACACCGTGGTTCATGAACCTCGTTCTGGTGCCGCTGGATCAGGAGAAATTCATCGAAACAGCACCGGAAATCGGGGCCAAGCGGCTGCTGAACGTGCCGGCGGGGCAGGTGGAATTCATCCTGTTTTTCGAGGAAGGTTTCGGCTGGTCGCTCTCCTGCTCGCTGTTTTCCCCGATGTTCGAATTTGAAGACCACGCCGCCGCGCTGGAAACCGCGCAAGCGGCGCTGGAGGAAATCCTGAACGAGGGGGCCGAGCTGGAGCCGCCGGAGCAGGATATGCAGGATATATGGGAAGGCAAGCTGCCCGAGCCCGCGCCCGTGGAAGAGGTGGAAGAGCCCCCCGAACCGCCCAAAGACATGGACCGCCGCACCTTCTTACGCGGCACCCTGCGCGAACCGGAGACCGAAGAGGCAGAGACATGATCGCCGAGGGCAAAATTACCGTGACGCTGGGGGATTCGGTGCAGATAGCCTCCAACCGTGCGGCCTCGGTTTCGGGCCTGCT
>JALSGU010000126.1 GCA_026982575.1 Paracoccaceae bacterium
GGGTTGATCAGGGTTACGGGCTGGTCTGTAACGAGGCGGGGCAGGTTTTGCCTGATCTTGTTATGAACACAGCCAATCAGGAACATGGCGTTATCACCTTGCGTGCAGGCACAGATGGCCAGCTTCCCGATTTTCCTGTTGGCACACGATTACGGATCTTGCCAAACCATGCTTGCGCCACGGCGGCGCAACACAGCGAATATAATGTTATCCCGATGGATGCTGGTCAGCCAGTGATGCAGTGGTCCCGGTTTTCGGGCTGGTAATCTCCGGCCATTGATGGGTTTTCTGCAGCTGGCGCTGCGCCACTTTGGCGGCTCTTGAAATTCGCCTGCACAAGTATAACATTAACCAATATTGATATATGGAGCATTTATGCGGTTTTTAGTTATTCTTGCGGTAATTTTTGCAACGCCTGCTTTTTCCCAAACCGAAGATTATAACTGTTATGATTGGCAAGACCCCGCATTCTGGCAGGCTGATATTGGTGATTTGGTTTCCAACACCTGCATTGCTGATAGCGCGTTTGTTTTGCAGCGTGATAAATATGGCTGGACTCCGCTGCATTACGCGGCCGAATACGGGTCTGTGTCAAGTTTGCTGCGCAAATTAACCCTTGCGGGTGCAGATATTTATGCCACTACTGATGCGGGCCAAACGCCGCTTGATCTGGCCAAAGATGATCGGGGGCTTAAAAATAACGTCACCATTCTGGATATCCTTCAACGCAGCGAAGACCGGAGGCTGGCACGGGCAGACTCAACCCCCTATTCATCAAGTTTTTTTGACCATCTTGACCAAAGTGACCCCGAAATACGGTTCTCGCGGCTTATCGCGCTGGGGGCGGATACCGAAATTACCGATGAGGATGGCGATACAATCTTGATCAAAGTGTTGCGCCGCTCAGAACCCAATATCGCCCTTGCACGAATATTGATCGAGGGCGGTGCCAATGTTAACGTGGTTGGTATATCGGGTTGGACACCGCTTCATTGGGCGGCGCGCACCTTGAAAGACCCTGAAATTGTCAATTTATTGCTGGAATATGGCGCGGATATCGAGGCGTTGACCGAAGGCGGCACCACAGCATTGTTGACCGCCGCGCGGTTTGCCCGCTCATATGATGTTTTTGCAGCGTTGATCACAGCTGGCGCGAATGTGAATTTTGCCACGGATACCGGCTGGGCTGCGTTGCATTATGTCGCCCGTTATCGGCAAAAATCTCAATATGCGGTGCTTTTGCTGGAATCCGGTGCAAATGTGAACGCTGCCACAGAAAAAGGTGGAACAGCCTTAACCCTTGCAGCACAAGAAACCGCCGGATCAGGGTTTTTTCAAACCTTGCTTGAGGCGGGCGGCGATGCAAACCACCAAAAGAAAAATGGCTGGTCAGTATTGCATATCGCGCTGGAAAAAGGTGCAGGGCAGAATGTTGTGCTGGCTTTACTTGATGCAGGTGCTAACATAAATGCGGTGACATCAGGCAATCTAACACCGCTTTATGTTGCAGTTGACTATGATCAGCCTCCTGAAATTATTCAGCTTTTAATGCAAAACGGTGCTGATCCTGCTTTGGCAGACAATGCGGGTTATGCGCCGTTATTGCTGGCAGTCAAACAGCAAAAAAGCATTCAGGTGATCGAAGCGCTTGTTAATTCGGGCGCAGATATAAATATCATGACACATCTGGGGTGGGGCGCGCTGAACCTTGCCATAAGCGGTGATGCCAGCGCTGAAACTGTTCAGGCCTTGCTGGAAATGGGGGCGAACCCTGATACCGCCAATGGCAATGGCAACCGGCCGATCCAGTCAGTTTTGCGAAAACCGATCCTGAATTGGAAAGTGCTGGAATTGCTGGTAAACGCGGGTGCTGATCTTGATTTCAGATATGCCGAAACCGGTGCTCCGTTGTTGCATTCGCTAACGGGGCATAACCAGCGCGGGCGTTTATTCGGGTTGTTTCTGGATGCCGGGGCAAACCCGAACCTGGTTGATCGAGATGGCGATACGGTATTGAGCAAGATAGCTGTAACCGGCATCGGCGCAGAGCTTATTCCGATTTTGGTGGCAAATGGTGCTAACCCGAACCAGCCCAAGCCGCCATTTCTTGGAAACGCATATTTTCGAGGCTTTAGCCCGCTGCATATCGCGATTCTTTTTAGCGACGTTCAATTGCGGCAGGGTTCACGAAGCGATCTTTCGCTAATCAATACCTTGCTGGAAAATGGCGCAGACCCGAACCAGACCATCAAAAACCAGACAACGGCCATGCATTTTGCGGCACAATATGCCAAAGACCCTGAAATTATTGCGCTGCTGGTGGCGGCGGGCGGTGATGTGAATGCCAGCACAAATGAAGGCATGACACCCCTGCATCTGGCAGCGTTTTATGATGGTGATGCGGCGGTGATACAGGTTTTTGTTGATTATGGTGCAAATCTGGAAGCGCGATTAACAGGGATGGAGACAACACCTTTGCAGCTTGCGGTTAACCGCAGTGCGCCTAAAACAGTAGCAGGGTTTATTGATGCGGGAGCCAATTTGGATGTATTGGGGTCAAACGGGGAAACCCTGCTGGATTTTGCAGTGCAAAACGAAAAACTCAATGGGTCTGATGTATTGCTTTTGCTGGATGGTCAGCCGCTTTGATTTTGCGATAATTGCTGTTCAAGGTTACTCAGCACAAATAACCGGATCGCAGTAGCAAGGCCGGAGCTGCCAAGCCTCGCATCGTCTATTTCAGCCGCCAAACCGTTGATGGTTTTGCCCTGCTCTGCGGCAATGCGCAAAAACGCCTGCCAAAACGGGTCTTCCAGTGAAACCGATGTTCGGTGGCCGTGCAAGGTCAGGGACCGTTTTTGTGGCCGCGCGTTATCCATCGCGCTTATGGCCATCCAGCACCCGCGCGGCTTTTGAATTTTGTGCTTTTTGCAGGTCTTTCAGGGGTTTTGGCAGGCCGAATTCAAGGGCGTTTTGATCAGCGGCTTTGCGGTTTTCATCCCGCAAAACCTGCTTTCGTTTTGTCCTTAAATTAACAACCTTACCTGTCATTTTGGTCCGATCATATTTTCCGGCCGCACCACGCGATCAAATGTTTCAGCATCCACAAAGCCCAGCGCGATGGCCTCGTGTTTAAGGGTCGTGCGGTTTTTATGGGCAGTTTTGGCAACCTTGGTGGCATTGT
>JALSGU010000127.1 GCA_026982575.1 Paracoccaceae bacterium
TCGTCCAGCAACAATATCGGCGGGTTTTTCAGCAGCGTGCGCGCAATGCCGACCCGCTGTTTTTCACCGCCCGATAATTTCAACCCGCGTTCGCCCACCTGGGTGTCAAACCCGTCAGGCAGTTGCATGATAAAATCGTAAATTTGCGCGGCTTTGGTGGCCTCGATTATTTCAGCCTCGCTGGCATCGGGGCGGCCATAAGCGATGTTATAACCAACCGTGTCGTTAAACAGCACTGTGTCTTGTGGCACCACGCCGATTTGGGCGCGCAGGGAATTCTGGGTAATGTCGCGCACATCCTGCCCGTCGATTTTCAGGCTGCCATTGCCCACATCGTAAAACCGGAATAGCAACCGCCCGATGGTGGATTTGCCAGAACCCGATGGGCCAACCACCGCAACGGTTTGCCCTGCCCCGATTTTGAGGTTCAGGTTATGCAGGATTGTCCGGTTGCTTTCGTATGAAAAATCAACCGCGTCAAACACCACCTCGCCACCGCTAACCACCAATGGCTTGGCGTCGGGTTTATCCTGAATTTCGGCCTCTTGGCCAAGCAGGGCAAACATTTCGCCCATATCCACCAAAGCCTGGCGGATTTCACGGTAAACCGTGCCCAGAAAATTCAGCGGCATCACCAGCTGGATCATATAGGTGTTTACGCCAACAAATTCGCCCACGGTCAGGGTGCCATCCTGCACACCACGCGCGGCCATAAACATCACAATCACCAAACCGGTGGTAATCAGGAATGACTGGCCAAAATTCAGAAACGCCAAGGTATAATTGGTTTGCAAAGCCGCTTTTTCATAAGAACGCATCGATACGTCATAGCGTTCGGATTCGCGCTGTTCGGCACTGAAATATTTAACCGTTTCAAAATTCAGCAAGCTGTCGATGGCTTTCTGGTTGGCATCGGTATCGGCCTTGTTCATTTTGCGCCGGATAGCCACGCGCCATTCGGTGACCCTAAAGGTAAAAATTACATAGAAAAATATGGTGACCGCAACCACCGCCAGATACCAGACATCAAAAATAACCACAAAAATGATGCCGACAAAGATCAGCTCCAGTATAAGCGGGCCAATTGAAAACAGCATAAAGCGCAGCAAAAATTCAACGCCCTTTACACCGCGTTCGACAATGCGCGACAAACCACCGGTTTTGCGTTGCAGGTGATAGCGCAGCGATAACGCATGGATATGCTGAAAGGTTTCCAACGCCAACCGCCGCAAAGCCCGCTGGCCAACCCGCGCAAATATCGCATCGCGCAGCTGGTTAAACCCGACCCCCAGCAACCGCATCACCCCATAGCTGATCACCAAGCCACCCGCCGCAAGACCAAGCAATGTTCCCGCATCCTGATTTTCGGCATCGGGTGCAAGATAATCGACCGCAGCAATAAAAAAGAACGGGGTCAGCACTGTGGCCACTTTGGCCAGCACCAGCGCCATCATGGAAAGCACCACCCGAATTTGTATCGGGCGGTTTCCCTTTGGCCATAAATACGGGATAACCCGTTTGATGGTTTTCCAGCCGGAATGCGCTTCTTCTTGGTTTTCGGAATCAATGCTCATCTGGCGCCCCTGAATATTCTGCTCTTTCAGATAAGCATAATATAGCAAGATCACCAGAGCGATTTAAGCAGTTTTATTCCCCGGCTTTGGGGATGCTGAATACCTGCCCCGGATAAATCAGATCCGGGTCGCGAATGGCATCGCGGTTGGCCGCAAAAATCTGGGTGTAATAATCACCATCGCCATATGCCTGTGTTGCCATCAGCCAAAGGGTATTTCCGGGCTGAACAATCACTTTTGCCCCTTGTGAAAATTGATTCAGTGCCAGCGCCTCGGGGAATTCCCGCTGAAAGGGCGATTCAACACGGCTGGCAACAGTGCCGTCGGATTTGATTTCATCAACACGCAAAACATAGCGTCCCGCGGCCAGGTTTGGCAGTGACAGCCCCCATGAGCCGCTTTCGCTAATTGGCACGGCCTCGACCAGATTATCATTTGCGTAAACCCTTGCAAACCGGTTTGGCGTGCCGCGCCCTGCCAGAGTTACCGCACCGGTTTCGTTATAACTGATGGTATCAAGGCTGATTGTGTCAGGCACCGAAAGGCCCGAGGGCTGGATAACCTGAACCGAATCCTGCGTTGCCAACACCACAACCGGCACGGCGGTTGATGATTCTTCGATATTCGGCAAAATGATGACCTGCGCTTGCGAAATAATGCCTTCGGTCCGGTTTGCCCCCGGCGCAAGCTCAATCTTTGCGGGACCGGCAACCGGAGCAGATAAAAACGCCACAAATTCACCCGCAGCATTGCTGGTGGTTTCTGCAACAATTTCACCGCGCGAAATGATGTTTACCACTGAATTGGGTTCAGCCTGCCCTGCAACCAGCGTTGATCCTGTCGGGTCAACCCGCACAATATCAAAACTGGCGATCGCCTGTTCAGGGTTGGGTGCGGCATCGGGCGGGGCCACGGTTTGCAGGGTTAAAGTTGTGGCACTGAACACTATGGGTGCAGGGTTAGAGCCTTGTAACCCAACCGTAATATCCGGTGGCCCGCCTGCTGTTGGCACGTCTTGCACAATGGTAATTTCAGGTGGATATCCGGTTTCTATTTGCGGCTCCCCGGCAGTTTGTGGCGACTCTGGATCGACTGGTTCCGATTGATCGTCCGGTATCGCAATCACCGGGTATTCTACATTCGGCCCTGTATTTTCCGCGGGATCAGAGGCCATAATCCCTGATACGGACGCATCCTGTTGCACGGGTTGGTCCGGTGGCGCAGGGGGCAGCGTTGCTTCTGCCATAACCGGAACAGCAGCAATACCCGCAGGTTCCGGCCCCGGTGATTTTGAAACCAACAATACGGCGCCAGCAATTATTACAGCAGCCCCGCCCAACAACCAGTATTTAATAGCTTGTAGCTTTTCCGTCATCAGAGCTTTCCCTGTCGCCAGTTATCAAAGAATGGATTATCGTAACCAATAATCCGGTCTTGGCCAATAGCAATCAGGGGCAGCGCCCATGTCTTGACAAATTCCCTATTCGGTTGGTGTCTTTTGCAGCTCTCGCAGCGGTAAAAACCTTGCTTTTATCGCGCTTGCCGATAAATTCTGCCACCCTGCCGGACGGCACGGGATCGCTGGGTGAATCTTTAGAGGTTCTGTCATGGCAACAGCCGGGCCTGCACGACAAACCGGTATTTTTGCTGAACACCGCAGGCTATTGGCAGCTGTTAATTGATTTGATTGGCAAGGATATCTAACAGGGGCTTTCGCACCCGATTACCTGAATATCTGCGGATTGATCATCAAAGCCCAAAGCATTAAGGACAGGCCAAGGACAAAAAATTGCAATTTTGCATTAAAAGAATTGCATAGCGCGCTGTTTTTCAAGACTGCTTCCAGCCATAGTTTTTTTTGCAACGGCTGTTACAACACAAATCAGCACCTCTGCCGGCGTGGTAAAATACCTGAATTTTCTGCTTCGGAACCCTTGAGCAAACAGGTGCCCGATACGTTCAGAGAGAAGCCTGTTTTCACGGATCGCGAGGGATTTCGGACATCATTCGCGGAAAAGCAATCTTAACGGCCCTACAGCTAGAAAGCATTGCCGCCTGTCTGGCCTCTTTGGTAACGGGCAAAATTTTGATGGCGTGGACTAGCGCCAACCACTTTAACAGCTTAGGATGCACATTTGAACTTGTCTTTGGGGGATATGATGAAAACACCGGTTTTGAATACATTGCTCTGTGCCGCGCTAACCGTGGCGACACCGGTTGCGCTCAGCGCGCAGTCAGTAATACTAGAATCTTTGGATGGCAGCATTTCGATCAACGGAGAGCTAACCGGATTTGATAGCGAAAATTACATAATCCGCACGAATATCGGCGATATGACTATTCCCGTTGCACAGGTGAATTGTATCGGCCCTGATTGCCCCGAGATAATGCCGGCGTTTACCGAATTCACCATTTCCGGCGCACGCAGCCTTGCGCTTAATCTATTGCCGGATTTGCTTGACGGTTTTGGCCGATCGCTGGATATGGATGTAACCCACCTGACCCAGGCCGATGGCAGCCCCAAGGTTTTATTTTCAGATTTTGATGGCAACGAAATTGCGGAAATCTCGTTTTTGATGAATGGCTCCACCAGTGGCATCAGTGATCTTGTGGCAGGTCAGGCCAGTATTGCCCTGACCACACGGGCTATTCTCCCCCGAGAGGCATCTGCAATTGCCGCTGCCGGATTGGGTGATATTGGTGCTCCGGGGCTGGAAAATATTCTGGCGCTGGACGGGCTGGTCATCATTACATCCGCACAGAACAAGGTTCATATTATCCAGGACGACATGATCGCCAAAGTTTTCTCTGGCGAGGTAACCAACTGGTCTGAACTGGGTGGTGACGATGCGCGGATCAACCTGTATGTCCGGCCTGAAAGCTCCGGCACGGGTTCGCTTCTGTCACAGCTTGTGCTGCAACCGGCCAACGCGCGCCTGTCACGCAATGTTATTGAACTGGCCAGCGACAGCACCATATCCGATGCGGTATCGGCCGATCCATACGGTATCGGGTTTACAACCTTTTCCAATGAACGCTCGGCGCGCTCCATGTCTATATTGGGGGCTTGTGGTATCCAGTCTCCTGTCAGCAACTTTACCATCAAAACCGAAGAATACCCCTTTGCGCGCCGCATGTATCTTTACCGTCCGACCGACGGCCTTCCGGTTTTGGCCAGAAACTTTATTGAATATCTAAATACGGCCGAAGCACAAAAAGCTGTTTCTTTCTCCGGATTTGTTGGTCAGGGTGCTACTGAAGAATCTGTAAACAATCAGGGTTTGCGGTTTTTGGCGGCTGTTTTGCCAACCAACCCGGAGCTGTCCCTGCCAGAAATCCAGGATATGATGATAGAGCTTAGCACGGCACGCAGATTAACCATCACCTATCGATTTGACGAAGAAGGCATGCGGCTCGACAGCCGCTCACAAGCCGATATTATTCGCCTTGCTCGCCGTATCGAAGAAGGCCTGATAACTGCAAGTGAAATCATGTTGACTGGCTTTACGGATTCTGAGGGTCAAAGCAATGTAAACAAAGACCTGAGTCTGATTCTCGCGGAACAAGTACGCACTGCCCTGCTGGCGGAACTTGCCCCCGGCAGCTTTCCCGAGGAAAGTATTCGGGCGATTGGTTACGGGGAACTGTCACCCCTTGACTGCAACGATACTCTGACCGGTCGCCAGATCAATCGGCGGGTCGAGGTTTGGACTCGGTGAAATTCAGTCAAATATATTTCCGCCCGCGCTTTTGATCCAAAAGCGCGGGCGGTTTTCAATCAAACGCCCGAAAGCCGTTCGGCAACATTTTCCCAATTCACCAGATTATCGAGAAAATTCGACAGGTAAACCGGACGTTTGTTGCGAAAATCAATGTAATAGGAATGCTCCCAAACATCACAACCCAGCAATGCCGTTTGACCAAAACAGAGCGGGTTAACCCCGTTTTCGGTTTTGGTAACCTTTAGCGTGCCATCGGTATCAACCACCAGCCAGCACCAGCCCGAACCAAACTGGCCAGCACCTGCTGCGCCGAATTCGGTTTTGAATGCGTCAACAGACCCGAATGCGTCAACAATACGGGTTTCCAGCTCGGATGGCATGGTGCGACCATTCGGGCCCATCATTTGCCAGAACTGGGCGTGGTTCCAATGTTGCGATGCATTGTTGAAAATGCCGTTTTGGGCAACCGAACCGGCGGCATAGGTGCCGGTCACGATATCCTCAAGCGATTTGCCTTCCCATTCGGTTCCGGCAATCAGTTTGTTGCCATTGGTCACATAGGCGTTGTGGTGCAGGTCATGGTGGTATTCCATGGTTTCAGCAGACATGCCACCGGCTGCCAATGCGTCATGGGCATAAGGTAGATCTGGTAGTTCAAAAGCCATTGTTGCGGCCCCCTCTTGTAAATTTTTGCGCGTGGGTATTCACGCTTATGGATAATATAACGACAAAAGATACCTGACAAAAGAGCTAAAGTAAGGCGTTTTCGTGCCGGCGGGGTCTAGGGTTGATCAAATAATGGTAATCCGGTCAGCAGCGCAATGAATATGATCGCATATGCGATCAGTCGAAATGCTTTTTCATGGGCAGGGTTGAATATTTTGGCGCCGATCAGCCCGCCAGCCATATAGGCGGGGATCAGCAAGGCACCAATGATTGCGGCGTCAATGCCGATCAGCCCCCGCACCAGAAATACCAGCATCACGGCAATATCCGTGATAAACAGAAATAACAGGATTGTGGCGCGGATCTCTGCTATTTTTTTCTGTCCGCCCAGATACAACAATATCACCGGCGGCCCCGCCAAACCGGCAAAACCGCCAAACAGGCCGCTGATAAATCCGGTGATCATAACCAGCAGGGCTGAGGGGGCGCGCCGGTAACGCATCCCCGACCCCAGCGCCACAAGCGTAACAAGCGCAATGCCCGAAACCAGCCAGCGAAAAACTTCCGGTTCCAACCGGATCAACAGCATCACCCCGAAAGGAATGCCGATAATCCCCGCCAGCCCCAAACCCATGACTTCTTTTGGCTTTGAATCCCGGATAGCGCGCGGAATCAGCGGGATCGGGCCGACCATGCTGAATACAATCATGCTGGCAATAACCGAGGCCGGCTCAAGAAACTGTGCGGCAACCGGCAAATACACAAGCGCCGACCCAAAACCGCAAAACCCCCGCACAATTGCAGCAAAGAATACCGCGACAAACATCCAGATCAAACCGTCTGTTTGCAAAACCCGTAAAATCTCATCCATCAAAAATTATATGACCGACCCGATAAAGCAAAGCAATACCCCCAGCCACCAAAGCCCCACCGTGATCAGAACCTTGCCGATAAAACTACTGATTTTCTGATTGGCGTTCAGCCATGCAGAAACAAGCAACATGCCCGGCATTACCGCCAACAGCCACAATATAATCAATAAAACAATCGCGGGCAGTGACACCGCACCCGATGCGTTCAAAAGCCCCAGCCCAAAGCTGATGCTGCTGGTAACAATGCCGGTGGTGCGAAGCGACCAGTGGCTCTGGATCTCAACAGCGCGCGCAACGGGTCGCGGCAATGATTTTGGTAAAGGCAAAGGCGAGCCACAAGAAACACATCGGGTTGCCAGCGGGGTGGCTATGGTATTGCAATATTCACAATGCCTTTGCCACATCAGGCGTCGATATCGGCATATTGCGTGCCCGCCGCGCCGCTGTTTTTATCCCAATCGCGTTTAACGCCAAGGTGCAACAACACAACCGATGCCACAAAAACAGAACTGTATGTGCCGATAAGCACGCCCCAGATCATGGCAAAGGTAAAGCCACGGATCACTTCGCCGCCCAGCACATAAAGCGCGCCAAGCGCCAGCAAGGTGGTCACAGAGGTCATGATTGTGCGCGAAAGGGTCTGGTTTATCGACATGTTCAACACATCTTTCAAATCGGTTGACTTATAACGGCGCAGGTTTTCACGCACGCGGTCAAACACCACCACCGTATCGTTTAACGAATAGCCAACGATGGTCAGAATGGCGGCAATAATCGACAGGTTGAATTCGATCTGGAAAATCGCAAAAACACCGATGGTCAGAATAACATCATGCACCAGCGCAACCACTGCCCCCAGCGAAAACTGCCATTCAAACCGCAGCCAGATGTAAAACAGCACCGCAGAAACCGCCAGAACAATGGCCAGAATACCCGCTTGAATCAATTCGCCCGACACCACCGGCCCGACGCTTTCGGTCTGGGTGAAAATAATACCGTCAATGGTGGCGCTTAGCGCATCTTTGACCGCGATGATCAGATCGTTTTGAATGGCAGGATCATCGCCTTGCAGCTCCATCCGGATCATCATTGAATTATTGACGGTTCCGGTTAGCTCGGCACCGGGATCAAAGACCTCGGTCACTGAAAAATCGCCCAATTCCAGCCCCGCAAGGGTTTCGCGATATG
This sequence comes from Paracoccaceae bacterium, assembly GCA_026982575.1. Lineage (GTDB taxonomy): Bacteria > Pseudomonadota > Alphaproteobacteria > Rhodobacterales > Rhodobacteraceae > UBA3077. Next base: position 8,023 of record JALSGU010000127.1, read on the forward strand.
TGGCCACGCTGACCGGTTCTGCCGTTTGCGTGCGGATCATCGAGCCACCGCGAAAATCAATGCCGAAATTCAAACCAAGCATGATGGTCAGGACAATCGAGGCAATAACCGCAAAGATCGAAAGCCCCATGGTAAGTTTCGAAAAGCTGAAAAAATCAAGCTTGGTATCGGATGGGATCATTTTCAAACGCATGGTCTGGCCCTCACACTTCTATGGTTTTGGGGTTGCGCAACTTGAACCATGTTGCAATCAGCAAACGGGTAACCCAAATGGCGGTAAACACCGATGTAATAATCCCGAGGCCCAGCGTCACCGCAAAGCCTTTTACAGGGCCGGACCCCATAGCAAACAGAATTACCGCTGCAATCAAGGTGGTGACATTGGCATCAATGATGGCTGAAAACGCCTTTTCATAGCCAATTTCAATAGCCCGCGCCGGGCCTTTTGCGGTTTTAAGTTCCTCGCGTATGCGTTCAAACACCAGCACATTCGCATCCACCGCCATGCCCAGCGTCAACACAATTCCGGCAATACCGGGCAATGTCAGCGTGGCACCTATGACGCTTAACAATCCAAACAGCAATGCAATATTCATAATCAGCGCCACATTGGCAAAGATACCGAACAGCCCGTAGGACAGCACCATAAACACCAGCACCCCGGCAAATGCCACCACGGCAGCGACCTTACCGGCCTGAATGCTGTCAGCCCCAAGTTCAGGGCCGGTTGTGCGTTGTTCCAGCGTGACAATCTCGGCTGGCAGCGCACCCGCGCGCAGCAAAATTGCCAAATTTGTGCTTTCCTCGATCCCGAAATTGCCGGTAATGATGCCCGAACCACCCGGAATATGAGCCTGAATGACGGGCGCGGAAATTACTTCGCCATCCAATACAATTGCAAAAGGGTTGCCGATATTGGCCGCGGTATAAGCGCCAAACAAACGCGCGCCTGTCGGATTGAACCTGAAACTGACCGCAGGCGTGCCATTTTGGTCAAAGCTGGGCTGGGCATCAACCAGTTGATCACCACCAACCACCGGCGACCGTTCAAGAATATAATATCCACCGCCGACCTCCACGTCGGGCACCAGAATATTGCCGATACCGGGGTTTGCATCGGGATCACTGGTGCGGGTTATAACATGGTTAAAAGTCAGCTTTGCAGTTTTGCCGATCAGGGCCAGCAGTTCCTCGGCGGAACCGATGCCGGGAACCTGAATCAGTATCCGGTCGGCGCCCTGGCGTTGAATGATGGGTTCGCGCGTGCCCGATTCGTCCACCCGACGGCGAATGATTTCCAAAGATTGCAGCATGGTGCGATCGTCTGTCGCGACTTTTTCTGCGTCTGACAGGGTCAGGATCAATTCGTCGCCCTCGGAAGTCACTTCAAAATCGCGCGAACCGGCGCCGGTCAGGGTTACCACCGGTCGGGTCAGGCCTCTGACTGCCTCGATCGCCAGCGGCATGGCTTCCTCGTTACCGATGCGCACCCGTAATTCGGAACCTTCTTCGGTAACATTACGCACCGTGCCCACTGCATCGCGGTTTTCGCGTAAAACATTGCGCACCTCAGGCCACATGCTGTCAAGGCGTTCGCGGTAAACATCCTCTACCTCTACGCGCACCAGCAATTGCACCCCGCCGCGCAGATCCAGCCCCAGATTTACCAGATCAGAGGGCAGAAATGACGGCCAGCCATCACGGTCGGTAATCAGTTCCGGCGTTTCAATTGCCCCGGGCTGCTCCAATGCCGCAATTGCGTCATTGTGCTTTTCAACCGTTGTATAAAAGGCGTTTGGCATCGCCAGAATGATCCCGAAGGCGCAAAGCCCCCAGATGACCATTTTTTTCCACATAGGAAAATGCAGCATGGGAATGTTCCTCGAAAAAACGCGCCACTAGGGGCGCGTCGATATTTATTCGGTTGGTTCGGTTTTGCTTAATACCGTGGCAATCGTATGTTGAATAACCCGGATTTTGACACCGTCGGCAATTTCGACCTCAACCTCGTTACTGTCTTCTTTCACCTTGGTGACCTTGCCAACAATACCGCCCTGGGTGACCACCTGATCGCCGCGCCGCAACGATGCGACCATGGCTTTATGTTCTTTCATCTTTTTCTGCTGTGGGCGGATCATCAGGAAATACATGATCGCAAAAATTAAAATGATTGGCAAAAGGCCACCAATTCCGCCGCCAAAGCCGGTACCGGCCGCCTGTGCATATGCTGGTGATGCAAACATAGATATTCCCCTTGATAAAGCGGGAATCCCCGCAAATGTTAACCTGCGCGGAAACTAATCATCGCTTAACGGTTTAGCAAGGCATAGCGCCGGTTTATTCAGCTTTGTTTTGTTTGTTTAACCGGATAAGTTTCAGAACCAGCAAAACCGCCGGCGAAAGATGAAAAGCCAGATCGCCAATGTCGATCCATTCGGTCAGCTCTCCGGCCATCAGCATACCGATTTTTTCAACCGAATGCGGAGGGCTAAAGGGGAGGATGCCTAAAAAGATTGTCGCGACAATCAAGGTATGCAACGATATTTTGTCCAGAATTTTCATAAAGCTTCCAATGGTGACAGGTTTGCCAACCATGTAACATTTTGCGGCAAATTACAAAGAGAGTAACATTGCCGCAGGAAGCGGGTCATTTTTTATCCATTTGTGCCGCCAAATACTTGCCGGTTTCCAACAGCGCGTCTTTGCCGGAAATAAATTCCATACCCAACAGGGTTTTTGCCTTGGCGTTAGACGTTGCAGCATTGCGGCCCAAATTTGGCACCACCGGCTTGATGCTCCGGTCAAATAGTGCCAGAAATTTAATCAGAAAATCCGGCGCCTGACGCACAGGTATTCTGCGATTAGGAAATTGATCTTTTAACATCCGCGTAACCTCGGGCAGCCAGAACCATTCATTTGCAACAATGATCCGCTCGCCAATGCTGCTATCATTTTCAAATGCCTTGATATGGGCGGCGGCCACGTCTTTGACATGCACAATCACCACACCAAAATTTGGTGCCATCGGGTCTTTGCCCTCCATAAACCGTTCAATCAGCCCTAATGATGCCCCATAAGCATCATCCACCGGCGCGCCCAGAACCAGACCGGGGTTTATTGTGGTCAGGTCAATATCATGTGTTTTGGCAATTTCCCAAGCGCTGCGCTCCGCAAGGGTTTTTGAGCGATCATAGGCGCTGGTTAAGGGAGATTTGACATCGGACCAGTCCTGTTCATCAAAAAACGCCTGTCCCGAACGTTTATCGGTGCCGGTTATGGCCACAACCGACGAGGTCAGGACAACCCGTTTAACCCCAGCTTTATGGGCCGCATTCAAGGCCCGCACCGTGCCGTCAACCGCTGGCCGGATCAGCTCGTTTTCGCCTTTTGGCGGGGTGAACGTTAAGGGCGAGGCCGTATGAAACAACCCGTCCACCCCCTGCAAAGCCGTATCCCAGCCATCATCAAGGGTCAGGTCCAGATGGGCAAATTCCAGCCGCGCACCCGGGTCTTGGCCCAAAGCTTTGGTCATGGCGTCGCGCAGCGCGGTTTCTTTTGCAGACCCGCGTAATGACCCCCGCACCGCATAGCCCGCTTGCAAAAGCTGCAAGATAATGTGTTTGGCGATGTAACCTGTCGCGCCCGTGACCAGTATCTTTTTCATGATTTTCCCCTGTTTTTGTTAAATGTTAAGTAAGCGTAAACAAAAATGGTTCAAGCAAAGGCTGCTAAGCAATTGCATCCGGCCAAATGGCAGATTAAAAACATGGCGTATTATTCAGGTAAACTCACATGACAAAAACCATTCTTGCCACTGGCGGCGCGGGCTATATCGGCTCTCATATCTGTTTTGAGTTGCTGGCGGCGGGCTATCGGGTTTTGGTGCTGGATGATTTTTCCAATTCATCCGCAGAATCAATTAAACGGGTTGCAAGGCTGACCAACGGCGCGCCGGTTCTGATCAAGGGCGATGTGCGCAATGCCGCAATACTGGATCGCGTTTTTGATGAAAATACCATTGATGCAGTGATCCATCTGGCCGGCGTCAAGGCGGTGGGGGAATCGGTGCAAAACCCGCAAAAATATTATGATATCAATGTTTCGGGCAGCGTTAATCTGTTTGGCGCCATGGCGCGGCACGGGGTTTCGAATGTGGTTTTTTCATCCTCGGCAACGGTTTACGGCATTCCCGAAATTTCGCCCCTAACCGAGGAAATGCCCACCAATCCGCTTAATCCTTATGGGCAAACCAAGCTGATGGTTGAAAATATTTTGCAAGACATGACTGCCGCCAACCCGCGCTGGCGGTCGCTTTTGTTGCGATATTTCAACCCTGTGGGTGCCCATGCCTCGGGGGAAATCGGCGAAGACCCGAACGGTATTCCCGATAATCTTTTCCCCTATATCGCCATGGTTGCCAATAAAAAACAGCCAAAGCTGAATGTTTTTGGCGATGATTACGACACGCCTGATGGCACTTGCATTCGTGATTACATCCATGTGGTCGATCTGGCGCGCGGCCATGTAAAAGCGGTGGATTACCTTTTGTCGGATCGTGCCACCGATAACCATGCTGAAATTGTCAATCTGGGCACTGACCAAGGCTCCAGCGTGTTTCAGGTGATTAAGGCATGGGAAGCCGCCTGCGGCTTTGAAATCCCGTATCAGGTTGCGGATCGGCGCGCCGGTGATGCGCCGGCCTATTATGCCGATAGCCGCCGCGCCAAAACCCTGCTGGGCTGGCAGGCAGAACATGATCTGGCCCGCATGTGCGCCGACCATTGGCAATGGCAAAGCAAAAATCCTGATGGCTATGGCAAATGATCTCTTGTAAATCTCGGGTTTCTCCCCAATTTTAGGCAAATAGCTTCAAAGGAATCACACCGTGGTCATTGTCCAGTTTGCTGTCATCATCGGCATCTATGTTTTTATTTTGTTTCGGGTTCCGCAATTGCGGCTGGCAGGGGGGATTGTAACTGCCGCGCTGCTTGGCGGGTTATCCTATTATCTTTTGGCCACCGATCCCGAGCCACGCGCGGAAATGCGGCGCATCGGTATTGACGAAATCACGCTTTCGGATGTTGATCTGGACCTTGGGGTGCGCACCAGTGAATTATCGGGCCGGGTTGTGAATGGCTCGGAAAATTATGATCTGACCGGCGTTTTGCTAAATGTAAAACTGTTTGATTGCCCAAACAGCGATAGCGCCTTGTCGGAATGTTATACGATTGGTGAAGATAGCGGCGAGGCGCGCGTAACCGTGCCCCCAGGGCAATTGCGCAGCTTTACCGCCAGTTTGCTGTTTATCGGCCTGCCCGAAATCATCGGCGAATTCCGCTGGACCTATGATGTCACCGGCATTCGCGCGCTGGAACGGCGCCAATAGCTAAAGCCGGTTGATCTGCCTGCCATCTGCATCAAAATTTGTTGGTAACAGCCATTTTTGAAACCGCTCCCGCTGCGCGGGCCATTCGCTGTCCAGAATTGAAAACCACGCGGTATCGCGGTTGCGGCCTTTTACAATCATGGCTTGGCGGAAAATGCCCTCAAACGTAAATCCGAACCGTTTGGCCGCCCGCATCGACGCCCCGTTGGCCGCATTGCATTTCCATTCATAACGGCGATAACCAAGGTCAAAAACCCGCTGCATCATCAAAAACATCGCCTCGGTGGCGGCGCGGGTTTGTTGTAATTCCGGCGAAAAATAAATATAGCCAACCTCGATACAGCCCTGTTCGGGGGTGATGCGCAAAAAACTGGCAAACCCGCAAACCCTGCCGCTGCTTGAATCGGTGATCGCAAAAAACATCGGATCGGATTTTGCACAGACCCGTTCCAGAAATTCAACCACTGCTGCCACATTTTCAAATGGTCCAATTGGCATATATTGCCAGCCAGCGCCGGTTTTATCATGGCGGCTGGCGTCATATATTGCCTGCGCATGGCTAACCAAAAGCGGCGATAGCTGCACATACTGCCCCGTCATATCATGAAATTCCGGTAGTTTTACCGGTTGCCAACCCTTAACCTGTTGTTCAATATCGCGCATCTATACCGGCCTTTGCTATGGATCGGATCAGGTAGAAAAACACCGGCAACGTCAAGCCAAAAATTTGGAATTGCTACCCAGCCACCGTCAAATTCTGCTATACTTGCCCTATAAGGGCCTCTGCATGAATTGCCGTTTGCAATGATTTTTAAGCCGGCATTCATCTGATGATGGCACGGCTGGCGGCCGTTAAGAATCAGGTGTTGGCAGAAATCACCACCGGCACGCAAAGTCATGCCCGTTTCAGCGATGGCTATCCCCGAAGCACTGGCAGTAATGCGCCAACCATGGCGCCGGTCAAAACCGCTTTGAGTGATTTTGCCTTTATCAGCCTTGCAAAGCCGCGCTTGACCGCCTGACTGGGAGAGGACAGGTCAGGGGCCTTGGCGGGGCAGGCATCAGGAAATATATCGAATTCCATAACCAGAGGAGACCGCATTCACCACTTGCAGCCCCCCCCTGACCAGATATAATTCAGCCAGCCAAAATCGGTTCCGGTAGCAGCATACTGATCGCAGATATCCACTTAAGGTCAAGATCTATTAATCCCGCGCCACCTCCGTCGATGCCCTTGGCCGTAGAGCGCATACAAGTATTCTTGCAATAAATAGCTAAATTGACCCAAGACTATTGACGAAAGCTGTGTTATTAGCCACTTACAATAAATCCCGCGCAGGATTCTCTGACGGGGTATTGAAAACAATACAAGGAAGAATTCGATAGCTCGCAGACCTCATAACGCGCCACCACAGCGCGACACCGGACCCCGCGCCAATGGGCGCATTACCTCCTCTGAAATCCGCCTGATCGGCGCTGATGGCGAGAACGAGGGTGTTGTTACCCCCGCTCGTGGCATGGAACTGGCACGCGATGCCGGTCTTGATCTGGTTGAAATTTCACCCAACGCCAAGCCGCCCGTGTGTAAAATCATGGATTTTGGCAAGTTCAAATACGAACAACAGAAAAAAGATAGCGAAACTCGCAAAAAACAGAAAATCATCGAGGTAAAAGAGGTCAAATTCCGGCCCAATACCGATACCAATGATTATGATGTCAAAATGCGTAACGTATTCAAGTTTCTGGAAAACGGCGACAAGGTCAAGGTAACCTTACGGTTTCGTGGCCGCGAAATGGCGCACTTGAATTTGGGCCGGAAATTGCTGGAACGGGTTGCCGTCGATGTCGAAGAACATGGCAAAGTTGATATGATTCCAAAAATGGAAGGCCGCCAAATGGTCATGATGGTCAATCCGCTGCGCAAATAAATTGCCTTAGGGGGCGCCTTCGGGCGCCTTTTTCCTAATTATGACAGATAAAACCACATTTCTGCACCGGATCGAGGCCATTTTGATATGGGTGCTTCCCTATGCGCTGCGCCCCTTGCCGTTTCGGATGCGTATAAAGGCCGGTGGCTGGATCATCGGCCCGATTTTGCGGGTTTTACCCCCAACCCGCAAACGCCTGTCCGATAACCTTGACCTGATTTATCCGAATATTTCAAAACAGGAAAAACGCAAATTTATGGGCCGGATATGTAAAAATATCGGGGCCAGATTTATCGAGGGATTTTATAACGCCGAGTTCCATCAAAACCCGCAAAGGTTACATCTTAAAGATGGCGCGCTGGACCAGATTAAAAAAGCCAAAGCAACCGGACGACCGGTTATTCTGGTTTCGGGGCATTTTGGCCAATGGGAGGCACCGCGCGCTGTGATGATGACAGCAGATATGGAAAGCGGCGCGATTTACAGAAAAAGCCATAATCCGATATTTGAGCGGCATTTTTTCAAATCGGTATCAGCCGGTGGCAAACCCTTGTTTCAGGCCGGTCTTGCCGGGGTGCGCGGCATGGTCAAACACCTGAAATCAGGTGGTGTTTTCGCAATTTTGCTGGATCAGGCCGATTTGCGTGGCGCCGAACTGGATTTTTTCGGAAAACCGGCATTTACTGCGTTAACTGCTGCGGAATTGGCGCTGAAATTTAATGCGTTACTGGTGCCCTGTTACGGCATTTTCCGGCCCGACGGGTATAATATCGACGTTGTTTTTGAACCGGCAATCCCGCATTCGGACGTTAAAACCATGACCCAGACCCTGAATAACAGCCTGTCTGCACGGGTCAAGGCCAACCCTGATCAATGGTATTGGCTGCATCGGCGCTGGAAAACCCCGCCAAAGCCGGCGCAAACTTAACCGTATTTTTTCTGCCACGTAACATGGATGTCATTTGCTGAAGCCGTTGCGGAAAACACCCCGCGCGCAATGGCGCGGCTTAGGCAATGCGCAGCAGCATAGCCCAGCATTATTTGATCAGCAATCGGGTCTTTCAGTGGGTATTGACCGGTTGCAGCAGCAAAAACCAGATCTCCGTCAACCAGCGTGTGGCTGGGAATAATCGCCCGCGCCATGCCGTCATGGGCAACGGTGGCGATGCGTTGTGCTTGTGCTTTGGTCAGTTTTGCATCGGTGGCGATGATGGCAATTGTGGTGTTTGTTTTGCTGCTGAAATCATGCTTGCTAGACACAAACGGGTCCGACAGCGGATCACCATGCGCGCAAATTCCACGCCCGCCGAATTCTTTGCCAACCTCCCACGGGGCTGCCCAGAACCGGCCGGTTTCGGAACCGGTTACCGCACCAAAAGAATTTACCGCCACCAATGCACCTACTGTGTGCCCCGAGGGCAACACCAGCGAGGCAGAGCCAAGCCCGCCTGTCAATTGCCCGGCAATCGCGCCCTTTCCTGCACCCTTTGATCCCAGATCAAAGTCTTGCCCTGCATTTTCCAGCGCCGCACGGCCCAGCGCATTATACGGGTTTTTATCCCAGCTTTTGTCACCGCCATTGGTCAGATCAAACAGTATCGCCGCCGGAACCAGCGGAATTATGGCCTCGCCCACCTGAAAGCCCCGCCCCGTTGCCAACAACCCGTCAGCCACGCCCGATGCGGCGTCCAGCCCAAAAGCTGACCCCCCCGACAACACAAATGCGTCCACTTCGCCAGCCAGTTTATCAGGGGCAAGCAGGTCGGTTTCCCGGGTTCCGGGCGCGCCGCCCATCACATGCACTGCCCCGACAAAGGGTTTGTCGCCAACCAGAACGGTTGCGCCAGATTTCAGATTTTCGTCCTGCGCGTTACCGACCCGCAGCCCTGCAACATCGGTAATTAAATTTCGCACACCCAGCTTCATATGCAGCGCCCGCCGTCAACTTCCATGGCCACACCTGTTATCATACTGGCCTCGTCCGAGCATAAAAAACAGGCGGCATTGCCCATGTCTTCGGGTGTTGAAAACCGGCCAAGCGGGATGGTCGAGATAAATTTTGCGCGAATTTCCGGCGTGTCCTGCCCCATAAAGCTTTGCAAAAGCGGGGTTTCTCCGGCCACGGGGTTAATCGCATTAACCCGAATGCCTTTGGGTGCCAATTCCACGGCCATGGTTTTGGTGGCGGTTATCATCCAGCCCTTGGAGGCATTATACCAGTTCAGATTGGGGCGCGGGCTGACCCCCGCAGTTGATGCCACATTCAAAATCACACCGCTGCCAGCTGCGATCATCATTGGCACAATGGTTTTTGCCGACAGATAAACCGATTTGGCATTTACCGCCAAGATCCGGTCGAATTCGTCTTCCTCTACATCCTGCATCGGCTGCGGAAGATGGGTGATACCGGCATTGTTCACCAGAATATCCACCTGCCCGAACGCGGCTTTGGCAGCAATGGCCAAGGCCTCCCAGCTTTCCATTTTTGACACATCAACCGCCAAAGGAATAGCATCATACTGCCCCGCAACCTTTGTGGCTGCGGCCACGTCGATATCCGCGATTAACACCCGCGCCCCCTCGGCCACAAATTTTTTGACAATCCCCGCACCAAAACCGGATCCACCCCCCGTTACAATCGCTGTTTTCCCTGCGAGTCGCATATTATTCTCCTGTTCTGAAACCCCATCAAACCAAGTTTACCGCCGCTTCGCAAGCGCTCGATACAAGGCCTTAAGGCTGATCCCGATTTCATCAGCCAAATGGCGCCATTCCGCTTTTCAGGAAAAATATAATTATGCCAGACAAACCAAATGCCCCCTACCAGACGGTTCGCCAAAGAATCCGGTGTATTGCCGCATATTTTCAGCTCTGCGCCGAATGGAGTATCAACCCCTGCGCGGCATCGGACAGCTTACCTTGGTTTCAAGCATTTCCATGGCAAGCATGGCGCAGATCACCGCGCTTATTTATCCATAAAATGCGTGACTTTGTGCAGATTAAACTCGACTGTATATCCGGGGCAGGACCATGTTCACAACATTACGTCCTGAAACCTGCGTTTAGCGCCTATGCAAACCCTGCCCTAGGTGTTAGGTGACCTCATGAAATTGCGTCGCCCCGACTCGGCGCATCCTGTGACCATAAAGGGAAAACTCTCATGCACAGCGTTTCACAGCCCAAAATCATTTCCGGTAACGCCAATCGCACGCTCGCAAAAAAAATTGCGCGGCATATGGGCATGGTGGACGGTGAACCCGTGCATGTAATGGATGCCCGGGTTGAGGAATTCAACGATCAGGAAATATTTGTCGAGGTGCATGAAAACGTGCGCAACGAAGACATGTTTATCATCCAGCCCACATCAAACCCTGCCAATACCCATTTGATGGAATTGATGATCATCACCGATGCGCTGAAACGGTCTTCGGCCAAACGTATTACGGCTGTGATCCCCTATTTTGGCTATGCCCGGCAAGATCGACGCACCAAGGCCCGCACGCCTATTTCGGCCAAACTGGTGGCAAACCTGTTGACCAAATCGGGCATTGACCGGATTTTGACAATGGATCTGCACGCCGCACAAATTCAGGGGTTTTTCGATATTCCCGTAGATAACCTTTATGCCTCGCCGATTTTTGCGCTGGACGTAAAGCACCATTTCAAAGACCTGAGCAATGTCACCATTGTATCGCCCGATGTTGGCGGCGTGGCCCGCGCGCGGCAACTGGCGCAAAATACCGCCACCGAATTGGCAATCGTTGATAAACGCCGCAATGCACCGGGCGAAATTGCCGGTATGACCGTAATTGGTGAGGTCAAGGACCGGGTTTGCATCATCGTTGATGATATTTGCGATACCGCCGGAACCCTGTGCAAAGCCGCAGATCTGCTGACCGAAAAAGGCGCCAAAGAGGTCCATTCCTATATTACCCACGGGGTTTTGTCGGGGCCGGCGGTGGAACGGATCATGAAATCCTCGATGAAATCACTGGTGATTACCGACAGCATCGAGGCCACCCACGAGGTGGGAAAATGCAAGAAAATCCGCATGGTGCCAACCGCGCCGGTTTACGCGCAAGCCATCCAGAATATCGCGGCGGGGGCCTCGGTCAGTTCCTTGTTCAAAGACGAAACCCTGCGCGCGCTGTATGAACGCCATTACCCCGATGTTTGACGCAGGCTGCGCATTAAAATAACGATCGCAACCAGCATCAATAATGCTGCCAGCAAAAATGGTGCGCCCGGCAAATACGGCAGGGTTTCATTTGCGGTAAATGCAAAAAACAGCCCGGCAAAAATTGGCGGTGCCATGATCGCCGCCATGGCTTCGATACTGCCAAAAATACCTTGCAATTCACCTTGTTCGGTATCGTCAACAATATTGGCCGCATAACCGGAAAGCGCCGGTCCGGCAATATCGGCAAATGCCAAAAGTGGCAAAAGCGCAAATACCAGCCAGCTTTGCGTAGCAAACCCAAGCGTGATCAACCCGAATATCGCAA